>CAMHBE010000121.1 GCA_946183095.1 uncultured Clostridia bacterium
CTGCACCTGCAGCAACGCGTTCAAGATAATGACCGGCGCAAAAGCGGGCATGGCTGTGGTCATCGACGAGTACGGCGGAACTGCCGGCATAATCACGCTTGAAGACATAATCGAGTCGGTAATGGGCAACATCCAGGACGAGTACGATTCCGAAAGTGCCGAGATACGCAAGATAGGCGAGGAGAAATACGACATCAGCGGGGATGCCGACCCCGATGAGGTATTGGAAATGTTCGGGCATTCCCTGCCGGAAGACCACGATTACGACACGATATCGGGATTTGTTATCGGGCTGCTTGGGTACGTCCCGGAGGAACTGCCGGAGGATTCTGACAAGAAGCCACACGTTGACTATGAGGATATCCGGTTCGTTATCCTTTCTGTATCCGATAACTATATCGAACGTATGATAGCGTTCAGAAAAGAAAATAAGACCTGACATGACACTGCACCGGAATAATGATAAATAAACTGCGGTCCTGACAGATCAAACCCTCCCGGAAACAGATGTCTCCGGGAGGGTTCAGCTTACTTACGGATATCGGCACGCTGCGGATAACGCAATTATTTAATGTCTGCTCATCAACCGCGAAAAGGCTTCATAGCGCAGCTTGAAGCCTTTTCACGGTTGCAAAAGTGCAAGGAAAATTCCGAAATAAACAAATTTTCCTTGCACTTTTGTTCGTCCGAAGGACGAAATGAGCTTGACATCAAGGAATGTGTCCGCCTAAAAAAAACGCTGAAAGCGTATTTTTTAGGCTTTCCGAAGTCCGCTTTGCGGATTTCGGAACAACAACTGCCAAAAGGCAGTTGTTGAGGACACATTATTTATATTTGTACAGGGAGATCTTCTCGAAGCCGTCCAGCAGGTCTTCCGACAGCTTGAATGCCGCCGCTACGCCCCTTGCCACACATTCGAGCGGGTCTTCCGCGACATAGCATCTGACGTGCGTTTCCTGCGATATCGCTTCGGCAAGACCGCCCAGCATCGCGCCGCCGCCGGTCAGGACGATACCGTTCCGGTGTATGTCGCCGATAAGCTCGGGCGGGGTAACTTCAAGCACCGACTTTATCTCGTCGATTATCTCCATTACCAGTTCCGCTACAGCTTCCGCTACATCAAGGTCGCTTATCTCCATAGTTACCGGCAGACCTTTCAGCAGATGCCGACCCTTTATCGGCATGGTCACATCGCCGCGCGGGTCATACACATTCGCTATCTGCTTCTTGATGTTCTCGGCAGTCTTTTCTCCTATCAGCAGCTTGTATTTCTGGGTGACATAGCGTACAATCGCATCATCGAACTTGTTGCCGGCGACCTTTATGGATTCCGATATGACTATGCCGTTGAAAGATACCACGGCAACATCGGCAGTCCCGCCGCCTATATCCACGACCATGAAGCCGTTGGGCTTTGAGATATCGACCCCCGCGCCCAGCAGTGCCGCTATGGGTTCCTCGATGATATATACTTTTCTTGCGCCCGCCGAGAGTGCCGCTTCCACCACTGCCCTGCTCTCCACATCCGTTACCGAGGAAGGCACGCAAATTATTATGCGGGGTTTCAGCAGCATACTGCCGCTGACTTTGCGTATGAACTCCGAGATCATGGCTTCCGCCATTACGTTGTCGGATATCACGCCGTCGGCGAGGGGTTTTACCGCAACTATATATTCGGGCGTTCTGCCTATCATCCTGTAGGCTTCCTCACCTACCGCGAGCACCTGCTTTTTCTTCTTGTCGTATGCGACAACACTCGGTTCGTTGACGACTATCCCCCTGCCGCCTATAGTGATTATGGTATTGGCGGTGCCGAGGTCGATGCCTATATCTATCGCACTCATTCTTCACTTATCTCCGTTCTTTGCTCACTTGCAGCCGCAAGCAGGGCGTCTTTTTCGTTTTCGCATTTTCCGTCTATGACAAGCTCCAGCAGGAAGTTCAGCTTATCGCCTATCTCTTTCCCCGAATACCCCAGAGCTTTGATATCTTTACCGTTGACCGCAAGCTGTTTCAGCGAAAAACACTCACGCTGTTCGATCATCTTCTCCGCGGTGACAACACACTCGCGGTACATTTTTATTCGTTCGCGGCAGGCGGGAGCTTTTCCCATATCGTCCGCGATATGTACCTTTATTATGTCGAAAAATGCTTCTTCACCGTATTTGTTCAGATACCGCTTTATCAGGTTCTCTCTGTTCTCGATAACGATATCGTGCGTTTTCACGAGCATGAGCACCCGTTCGGTGAGAGCAGTGCTGTATCTCAGACGTTTCAGCAGCCCTTCCGCCGCAACTGTGCTTCCCTTTGCGTGACCCTTGAAATGCCCGACACCGTCCTCACCCATTGTGAAGTACAAAGGTTTGCCGATATCATGCAGCAGCATCGTCAGCCGGAGATGCACTTCCGGTTCTATCGCCGCAACTGTGGCTATGATGTGCTCCAGCACATCCCTGTCGTGATATTTCGTGTGCTGTTCAAATCCCCGGCACTGTGCAAGCTCCGGCAGAAATACCGATATCACATCATAGTATTCCCGCAGGACGCTCTCACATTCACCGCACAGCATCTTGTTCAGTTCCGCGGCTATGCGCTCACCCGCAATGTTTTCAAGCAGATGACGGTTCCGGTGAACGGACTGCGCAGTGCGTTCCTCAATGCGCAGTCCGTAGCATGAAGCGAACCGCAGCGCACGCATTATACGCAGACCGTCTTCGTTGAAGCGTTCGTCGGGCTCGCCTATGGCACGAAGTATCTTTGCGTCAAGATCGGCACGCCCGCCGAAAATATCAACAAAACCGGTCTTCGGGTTATATGCCATGGCATTTACTGTGAAATCGCGGCGTTTCAGATCTTCCGCAAGTCTCGTGGTGAACTCGACGCTGTCGGGACGGCGGTTGTCGGTGTAGTCTCCGTCAACGCGGTATGTCGTGACTTCTGTCGGGATACCGTCGGACAATACCGTGACAGTGCCGTACTTTATCCCGGTATCTATAGTGCGGAGCCCTTTGAGAACAGCTTTCGTCTGCTCCGGTCTGGCGCTTGTGGTAACATCGTAATCCTTCGGTGTCAGTCCCAGCAGGAAGTTGCGGACACACCCGCCTACCGCGTAAGCCTCGTATCCCGCCGCGTTCAGCCTTTCAATGACCGCGAGGACTCCCGCAGGCAATGGCATGATTTCACTCATTGGTCATCTCTTTTATGATGATGTTTGCCTTTTCGTAGATCTTTTCGGGATCCTCGCCCACGAAAAATTCTCCGCACTCATAGAGCAGCTTTCCGTTGACCATAGTGCGCTTAACGTTCTGTTTGCTGCCCGCGTAAACGATGTTCTTGGCTATATTGTTGAGGGGCTGCATATTCGGCTGATGCAGGTCTATCTCGATGATGTCCGCTTTCTTGCCCACAGCAAGAGTATCGCAGTCGTACAGCCGCATTGCGAGCGCGCCGTTCACGCACGCCATTTTCAGCACTTCCGCAGCGTCGCAGGCTTCGGCATCGTATTCCTTCACCTTCTGAAGTCCCGTGACAAGGAACATTTCCCTGAACATATCAAGGCAGTTGTTGCTCGCGGGTCCGTCGGTGCCTATCGCCACGGGTATGTCTTCTTTCAGGTAACGGCATATCGGTGCAATGCCGCTTGCAAGTTTAAGGTTTGACGCGGCATTTGTCACGGCGTACAGCTTCTTTTCCTTGAATATCTCAAAGTCCCTGTCGCTCATCCATACACAGTGATACCCGCCGCCGCCGTAGTTATACATACCTATGCTGTCGAGATACTCGGTGGGGGTCATGCCGTAACGCTCAACACACTCGTCAACTTCCTTCTTGGTTTCGGAACTGTGTACGAATACCGGCAGCTTTCTCCTGTTCGCAAGTTCCGAGAGCTGCTTCATAAGCTCCGGGCTCGTGGTGTATTCCGCGTGGAAACCGAGGTGGTAAGATATCAGCGGGTCAATGGAGCTGAACTTGTCGTAGTCCTTCTCCATTTGCTCCACCGTACCGCCGAAGTTGTTCATGGAATCACACATCACAGTGCGGAACCCGCTGTCGATGCTTGCGTTCGCGATAGCGTCGGTCTTCATGTACATATCGAAATTGGCGGTGATGCCGCTGGTCAGATATTCGAGGATCCCGAGACGCGAGAGCCAATAAACACGGTCGGGCGTCAGCTTTGCTTCCATGGGGAAAACGCGGTTATAGAGCCATTCCTGCAAAGGAAGGTCATCTGCAAAGGACCGCAGGAACGTCATGGCGGTATGTGTATGCGCGTTCTTGAAGCCCGGCATGAGCACGTTGCCCTTGCAGTCTATCTCTTTGTCAAAAATGTCTGTTCCCTTATCGCTGCCGATGTACGCGATCTTGTCGCCGTCAACGTGCAGTTCACCTTCGGTGATGTTTATACCGTCGGTCATTGTGAGTATTCTTGCGTTGTAAAATCTTGTTTTCATTTTACTGTTCCCTTTCTCTGTTCAGAAATTATAATACGGCAGTCCTCGGTACTTTTCCGGGACGTCGTTTTCGTCATAAACTCCGGTAAGTGTTTCGACAAGCACCGACTGCTCATCGCAGACGTGTTTATTCAGATAACCGATAAAATCAGTCTCATCATACTGCACTCCGGCAACACCGCCGACAGTGATACGATACCGCTGCGCGTCCGGGCTTTCTTTCAGCCAACGGAAAAACATTTCGCAGTATTCGTCAAGCTCGTCCGCAGCACAGTCCGGTAAGCGATAAACGCTTATCTCACTGTCCGCGCTGAGTAAAACATTTTTCATAGTCTTCACCCGAATAACTCCGCAAGACTCTCGGTATACGGGTATCTGCATATACCCTTCTCTGTGATGATCGCGGTGATAAGCTCAGCGTCGGTAACATCGAACGCGGGATTGTAGCATTTCACCCCGGCGGGAGCCATAGGCTCTGTGTAGAACTTTGTTTTTATCTCGTCCGGGTCGCGTTCCTCAATAACGATATCCGCGCCCGTCCCGCAATCCATATCTATCGTAGAGGACGGACAGAAAACATAGAACGGCACTCCGTAATGCTTCGCAAGCACCGCGACCCCGCTCGTGCCTATCTTGTTGGCGGTATCGCCGTTTGCAGCCACCCTGTCGCACCCCACAAAGCAGGCGTTTATCCTGCCCTGCTTCATGACGATGCTTGCCATGTTGTCACAGATAAGCGTGACATCGATCCCCGCCTTGTCGAGCTCGTATGCGGTGAGCCTTGCGCCTTGCAGCAGAGGGCGTGTCTCGTCTGTGTACGCATGGAATGTATAGCCGCGCTCTTTGCCGAGAAGCAGTGTCCCAAGTCCCGTTCCGTAGCATGACGTAGCGAGGGGACCCGCGTTGCAGTGCGTAAGTATGCAGTCGCCGTCCTTCACAAGTGTGAGCCCGTACTCCGCTATAGCCCTGCACATAGTGACATCCTCGTCCTGTATCGCTGTACACTCGCTGTGCATCCTGTCGAGCATTGCACCGACACCGCTGCCCCGCAGTGAGTGCGCGGCTCCCTCCACCCTGTCAAGCGCGTGCTTTAAGTTCACGGCGGTGGGACGGGAAGAATTGATATACACCGACACATTATGCAGCTTGCTCAGAAACTTTTCCTCGTCCGTTTCCCCAAAGGAGTTCGCGATAACATAAAGTCCCATTCCCGCGCATATCCCGATAGCGGGTGCGCCGCGCACTTTCAGTTCCTTTATGGCGTCGTAGAAGTGCTCCGGCTCGGTCAGCGTCAGGTATTCCGTATGATTCGGGAGCCGCGTCTGGTCGATAATGACAACACTGCGGCAGTCATCCGACAATACAACATTATCCGGCTTCATCGGTCATTCTCCAGTGACTTGTGGATATTTACGATCGAGCCGCGTATCAGCTTCTTGAAAAGCGGTGCCGCCTTATCCGACGCTTCTATAACTTCCGCGTGCGAAAGGGGATTTTCCGTAAGACCGCAGCCGAGGTTGCAGACACAGGAAATGCCGACTATCTTCATTCCGGCGTGGTTCGCGGCTACAGTTTCGCAGGCTGTGCTCATGCCGATAACATCCGCACCCAGCAGACGGCACATCTTCACCTCAGACGGTGTCTCGAAGTTCGGTCCGGTCAGCTGTATATATACGCCCTGCTGCAATTTTATACCGAGATCTTTCGCGGTCTTTATCACGATCTCGCGGAGGTCTTTGTCGTATATTTCGTGCATATCGGGAAAACGGGTGCCGAGTTCGTCAAAATTCTCGCCGATAAGCGGGCTGGGAACAAAGTTCGCGATATGATCGGTTATGAGCATGAAATCGCCTGCCGAATAGTCCGCGTTGCAGGCACCGCTGGCGTTTGTCACAAACAGTACTTTCGCACCGATGAGCTTCATCAGTCTGGTGGGAAGCACCACGTCCTGCATGGAATACCCCTCGTAGTAATG
>CAMHBE010000122.1 GCA_946183095.1 uncultured Clostridia bacterium
TTTCAAACGCCGCATACATGTCGTATGTCAAGGAAAATTTGTGCAATATGACGGCTTTAGGGCGGTGCGAATGGGCGGCAAGAGGTTTTTAGAGGTGCCCTAAAGTATCGTTGAGAGCAGAGCTTGTTACATTGCCAGACCGCCGCTTATCTCGATCGTCTGACCCGTTATGTAGGACGCGTCATCAGACAGCAGGAACGATACAACGGACGCTATCTCATCGACCTCGCCGAAACGTTTCAGCGCTATCTGGTCGAATATCTTCGCTTTCTGTTCGTCCGTGAGCACATCGGTCATGGGAGTCTTGATAAGTCCCGGAGCCACCGCGTTCACACGGATACCGCGCCCGCCGACTTCCTTTGCCGCGCTCATGGTCATGCCGATTATAGCCGCCTTTGACGCTGAGTAGTTGAACTGACCGGGGTTGCCGTAAAGTCCCGCCACCGATGCCATATTTACGACCGCGCCGTGCTTCTGCTTCATCATCACTTTGATGACAGGCTTCATCATGTTGAACACGGACTTCTGGTTGACAGCGATAACAGCGTCGTACTGTTCCTCGCTCATGAGCGTGAGCAGCGTGTCCTTTGTTATGCCCGCATTGTTCACGAGGGCGTCGATGCTGCCGAACGCTTCCTTCACCGCCTTCACCATATCGGCGCATTGCCCGAAATCCGACACATCAGCGCCGAATATCTCCGCGCGTACACCGAGCTTGCGGCATTCCTCCGCTACTCCGTTCGCCTTTGCGACGTTATCATCCGACGGGTAGTGATTTATCGCTATATCCCAGCCGTCCTTTGCAAGTCTTTTCGCTATGCACGCGCCTATTCCCTGTGACGCGCCCGTTATAAGTGCTACTGCCATAGTGAAAGCATCCTTTCAGATCAATTGTTGAAATAAGTGTATTTTGAAATATGCGGTCCGTGTCCGCGGTGATATCATCACAGCTTCAGCAGTTTCTCCGCCTGTGCGAACATACCTTCTATAATATCCTTGCACGGTCTTATATCGTTTACCATTCCGGCTATTGCGCCGCACATGAAAGAACCGTTTTCGAGGTCGCCTTCGACCACCGCCTTGCGCAGCGAACCTGCCGAGATCTGCTCAAACTCCTCGGGGGTGCCGCCGTCCTTCTCGAATGTCTGCAATTTCTTAGCGAGCTTTGATTTCACATTGCGGCAGGGGTGCCCGGTAAATCTTCCGGTCACGATGCTGTCGGTGTCCTTTGCTCCGACAACGAGGTTTTTGTAATTCTCGTGTATCTTGCACTCTTCGCTTGCAAGGAAACGTGTACCGACCTGAACGCCTTCCGCGCCGAGCATGAAAGATGCCGCAACGCCGCGTCCGTCGGCGATGCCGCCCGCCGCCAGCACGGGTATCTCCACCGCGTCAGCGACCTGCGGAACAAGGCACATCGTCGTGTTCTCGCCTATATGACCGCCGCTTTCGGTGCCTTCCGCTATGACCGCATCGGCTCCGGAGCGCTCCATACGCTTTGCGAGGGCGACCGACGGCACAACGGGTATGACCTTTACTCCTGCGGCTTTCCATGCCTCCATATACTTGCCGGGATTTCCCGCGCCGGTGGTAACGAACGCGACTTTCTCATCTATGACGAGCTGTGCGAGTTCCTCGGCATTCGGGCTCATCAGCATGACATTCACGCCGAAAGGCTTATCGGTAAGCTCTTTTGCGCGGCGTATCTGTTCACGCAGGTAGTCTATGGGAGCCGCACCGCCGGCGATTATCCCGGCACCTCCCGCGTTGGAGACAGCGGCTGCGAGGGTGCTTTCGGCTACCCAAG
Source organism: uncultured Clostridia bacterium (assembly GCA_946183095.1). Classification (GTDB taxonomy): domain Bacteria; phylum Bacillota; class Clostridia; order Oscillospirales; family Ruminococcaceae; genus Ruminiclostridium_E. Next base: position 1,808 of record CAMHBE010000122.1, read on the forward strand.
CCATACCGCCCTGCAAAATGGGGTACTGTATCCCTAAAAGTTCTGTAACTCTTGTTTTCATCTTATTTCCTTTCATTCAGCGCACCGGGTTTTATACATTTACAGCGTTTTCGGTTTCCTTTGACTGCCGTTTATAGGTACGCATCGTGCGCACTTTGGACGGCAGTCTCCGCGGCGTCCTGCCGTGTGTCGCACAAAGGGACCGGTGAGGGAGTTTGAGGGGAGGGCAATGCAGGAAGCATTGAAGGCTTGCCCAAACCGCCGCATGGACGCGGCGTTAAAAGGCAAGCACAAGAGCGCTCCTCTTCCTCATGCGCGTATGCGCTCTCTCAAGCGCAGCGACACTCTTGCGCTCACTGGTTATACACTATCGCGCCGCTGGTCAGTCCTGCGCCGAAGCCCACCATGCAGACCGTCATGCCTTCGGCTATGCGATGTTGAGCGCGCAGCTCGGCGAGGGCGGTGGGGATGCAGGCGCTGGAGGTATTTCCGTGGTCTTCGAGGTTCACATAGACCTTATCTTCGGGGAGCCCGAGGTTCTTCACGGCGCTCTCTATTATCCTTGCATTTGCCTGATGCGGTATGTAGAGGTCGATATCGTCCTTTGACAGCTTTGCTCTTTCGAGCACCTTGTTCACTGCCGTTTCCATTGCTTCCACAGCGAACTTATAGACTGCCTTTCCGTTCATCTGCATGAAATGGGTCTTTGCTTCATTGTCGATGAACTTTGACATCTCGCTGTCCTCTTTTATCAGCGGGCAGTTCGTGCGGCTCTGATCGACCTTGCAGTACAGCGCCCTGAACGGGTCGCCTTTTGCGCTGAGGTACGACCACATGGGCTTGTCGCTGCGGGTGACTACCGCGGCACCGGCGCCGTCACCGAACAGTATGCTTGCGGTCCGGTCGGTGTAATCGCAGTGCGGCGCAAGTCGTTCGCTCGCAACTATAAGTATATTGCGGTAATCGCTGTCGAGCAGGAACCTCGATGCCGTGTCGAGCGCGTTGATGAAGCCCGTACACGCCGAGCTTATGTCGAACGCCGCTGCGTTCACCGCGCCGACATCGTTCTGCACAAGGCAGGACATTGCGGGATAGAAAAAGTCGGGTGAGCAGGTCGCCGCGAGCACAAGGTCTATCTCTGCGGGGTCGATGCCGCTGTCGGCAACGGCAGCCTTTGCAGCTTGACATGCCATATAGTAGTTTGGCTTGTCGGCAGAGATGTGCCGCCTTCTGATGCCCGTCCGGGAATATATCCATTCGTCGTTCGTGTCAAGTATCGTCGAGAACCAGTCGTTGTCGGCAACAGTTTCGGGAATATACATCCCCGTTCCGATAATTTTTATTCCTCGCATTTCGTTTCCCCTATTGATTTTATCCGAAAAATAGTATATAATATATGTAAATTGCTATCGTACATCTCTGCATACATATTTATATTATATCAGTACCGCGCGTTTTTGTCAATATCGCACAAACATTTTTTTGCAATTTGTACGACAAAAAGAAAGGAAATACACTATGTCAACAGCACTTTTATTCTCCGGGCAAGGTTCCCAATACTCCGGAATGGGCAGAAAACTCTATGATGAGCAGCCCGGAGCTTACGAAGAGATCTTTGAGACAGGGAGCACCGTACTCGGATTCGATCTGAAAAAGACGATGTTTGAGGGAACAGCCGAAGAACTTGCGGTAACAAGCGTGTCGCAGCCCGCTATCTTCACGATGTCGCTGATGTGCGCAAAGAAGTTCACGCTTGACGGCGGGGAGTTCACCGCGGTGGCGGGGCATTCTCTCGGCGAGTATGCTGCGCTCGTATCCGCGGGAGCCGTAGATATGCAGACGGGATATACGCTGATAAAACACCGCGCCGCGTGCATGGACAAGGCGGCAAAGAAAAACGGCGGCAAAATGGCGGCGGTCATAGGGCTTGCACCCGCGGATATAGAAGCGGGATGCAAGGAAATAAACAATGCGGGAGATTATGTGATACCGGTGAATTATAACTCCGCACAGCAGACGGTCATCGCGGGAAGTGCAGAGGGTATAGCAAAGGCAGCCGAACTGCTGAAAAAAAAGGGAGCAAAGCGCATCGTACCGCTGGCGGTGGCGGCAGCATTCCACAGCGAGTACATGAAAGAAGCGGGTCTGGAGTTCGCGGAACTGATAAAGGATATCGCGATAAATGCGCCTGAAAAGGGGTTTTACTCTAATGTTTCGGGCGAAAAACTGACAGATTTTGCAGAGATACATACCCTGCTGTCAAAACATATCTTCTCGCCCGTGCGTTTCACCGATGAGCTTTCGGCAATGCAGCGCGACGGGATAGATAAGTTCGTGGAGTGCGGTCCCGGTAAAGCACTGACAGGTATGGTCAGAAAAACTCTGGAGAACGTCACGGCAGAAGCAATAGACGGGTGAGAGCGCGAGAGAGCGCTGCGCTTGAGAGCGAGAGAGAGCGCGAGAGGGCGCGAGAGGGCGCTGCGCTTGAGAGCGAGAGAGAGCGCGAGAGGGCGCGAGAGGGCGCTGCGCTTGAGAGCGAGAGAGGGCGCTGCCGCTTGAGATTTTTTCGCCTGCGCGGCGGGCGCCACGCTCGGCGTGGCAACGTTACACGCCGCGATAATGTTGCGCAGACTTACAATTGAGCAATATGCGGCGCGCTCCAAATCGGAAAGCACAGACACGAAAAACAGGCTTCCTATATGACCTTGTTTCCCGCCTGCACGAGACTCGAACGTTTGGGCGATTGATGAATGAAAGGATCAAAAAAATGAAAAAATATGCACTTATCGGTCATCCCCTCGGACACTCCCTGTCCCCGCAGATTCATACAAGACTTATGGAAATGGCAGGGGTTGAGGGAAGTTATGAATTGTTGGATATTGCACCCGAACAGCTGACGGAAAACTTCGCGGAACTGTCGGAACTCGACGGGTTCAACGCAACTATACCGCATAAAGTGGGGATAATCCCCTACTGCGGCAGGCTCGACACATCCGCGGAACGCTTCGGCTCCGTGAACTGCGTGAAAAACGGCAGCGAGAAGGTTGGGTATAATACGGATGTGTTCGGATTTACACGGTCTATAGATATGCTCGGCGCATCCCTCTCCTCCCGTGTGCTCGTTATAGGCTGCGGCGGCGTGGGCAGGATGATAGCCGCGCAGGCAGCCTACAGCGGCGGTGATGTAACGGTGGCGGTGCTGGCAGACTACCTCGCCGATGCGGAAAACACAATATCCGCGATAAAAGAAAGAATGGCAGATGCGAAGATAAAAACGTTGAGCATAGGCGGCACAACACTCTCCGGAAGCGACTTCGGCGTAGATCTACCGGACTTTGACCTGCTCATAAACGCTTCGCCCGTCGGAATGTTCCCCAAAGTTGATGCAATGCCCTGCACCCGTGATGTCATCGGACAATGCGGATATGTGTTCGATGTGGTGTATAACCCGAATGAGACCCTGCTCGCAAAGACCGCCCGCGAACTCGGAAAACCTGCTATGACCGGTATGGCGATGCTCGTTCTGCAAGCCGCCGCCGCTCAGGAGATATGGAACGGCAGCAAGTTCGCGGATAATGAGCTGAAACAGCTTATTTCCGATATGGAGAAGATGATATAACACTCTCTACAACTTAAGAAAAATATTGTTTATGTCTCCCCCCCGCCTCCGGCGGGGGAGACATAAACGTAAACTTTTCTTTTTTGCTTAAGTTGTGAACAGTGGATGATATAAGGCTCCTCTAAAAAATATATGATAAACTCTTGACAAATCGCCGCGAATGGTGTATAATAGTTGACAGAGTGTGACCGGATTGACATATCCGGTCATAATTATTTGTGAGGGGAGTTGGCAGATACGGCGGATAAAGGTTCTAAAACGGAAGAACTCGCGCGCGCGGCGGTCATGCCGATAATCGGGCAGTACGGACTGAAACTCTGGGACGTGTGCTTTGAAAAGGAAGGCGCGATGTGGTATCTGCGGATACTCGTGGATAAAGACGGCGGCATTGACAGCGACGAGTGCGAGGAGATCTCCGCTCCGATTAACGCTGCAATGGACAAACAGGACTTCATAAAAAATGTGGATATACTGGAAGTCGGCTCGCCGGGACTTACAAAAAAACTGCGGCTGCCCGAACACTTCCGAGCCTGCATGGGCGAAAGAGTGCGCGTCACAAAACGTGACAAAAAGGGCAAGGAGTTCAGCATATACGGCACTCTCGCGGCATACAGCGAAGAACAGGGAACAATAACGCTCACAGACGAGAACGGACAGACAGAACTCTCGCTATCGGAATGCGTTAAGGTGAACTCGGATCTATTTTGACAGGAGGAACAACGGAAAATGGCTAAAAATTCAGCGGAGCTTATGGAAGCTCTTTCCCTGCTCGCAAAAGAAAAGGGCATGAGTGAGGATACACTTATCGAGAAAATACAGGCAGCTCTCGTGATAGCGATCAAGAAAGACTATCCGAAAAGCGAGAATATAAAGTTTGATATGGATGTTGCAAAAGGCAAGTTCGATGTCGCGATACTCAAAAACGTGGTGGAGGATGTCGAAGATCCCGCAAACGAGATATCCCTTGAAGAAGCCCAGACGATCAGCAAG
>CAMHBE010000123.1 GCA_946183095.1 uncultured Clostridia bacterium
ACCATGTTTCGGATACGCACCCGCGTATGTCGATGCACGAAAGGGCAGCGCAGTTCTCACCGTTCGCGGCGCTTACAGGCTACGACAGCGCAATTGCGGAGACGGCGAGACTTACGGAACAAAAACGTATTCTCGGCGAGGATGAGCGTGAACGGCTCGACAGGTGCCTGATGCAGCTAAGAGAACATCAGAACGAACACCCGTATATCGACGCAACACATTTTGTACGGGATGCACGAAAAGACGGAGGAAGCTACAGCACAGTGTCCGGAAACATTAAACGGCTTGATGAAGTCGGAAAAGTCCTTTATATGACGGACGGCAGCTGTATAAATATCGAAGATATCATAGATATTATGATATACTGAATCTCAGGAGGTCTGATAATGAACAATATTTTTGATCTGAAAGGCAGAACGGCGATAGTTACCGGATGTTCTACCGGTCTCGGTGTACAGATGGCGCGGGCTCTTGCCGCACAGGGCGCGGATATTGCGGCGCTCGCAAGACGCAAGAACCTCGTTGATGAAGTGGCAGCCGATATCAGCAGGGAGTTCGGCGTGAAAGCTGTCGGCATCAGATGCGACATCACGGACACCAATGAGGTCGAAAACTCTGTGGATGAGATAATGAAGGAGTTCGGCAGGATAGATATCCTGATAAACAATGCCGGGACAGGCGCGGTGGCACCTGCGGAGTACATCTCCGACGAACAGTTCTACAACGAGATCAATATCGATCTGTTCGGTTCATTCAGAATGGCGCGTTCGGCGGCAAAAAAAGCCATGATACCCGCAAAGTTCGGGCGGATCATCAATATCGCGTCGATGTACGGGCTCGTGGGCAATAAAGTGGCTCCCTGCTCCCCGTATCACGCGGCAAAGGGCGGCGTTATCAACATGACACGCGGACTTGCGGCGGAATGGGGCAAGTACGGCATCACAGTGAACACGATATGCCCGGGGTACTTCTACACACCGCTCACAAAGGAGACACTCGACAGCGAATTCTTCCAGCAGAACGCAAAGACCATGATACCACTCGAACGCTACGGAAACGAGGGTGAACTTGACACGGCGGCAGTATTCCTGTCTTCCCCCGCGTCATCTTACGTCACCGGCATCGTACTCCCGGTAGACGGCGGTTACACCGCAATGTGACAGTTCGATCAGCCAACAAGATAAAAAGAAGGACAGAAATGAACAAGATAATAACACGCCGGGAGCTAAATCCGACAGTTACTCTTTTGGAGATAGAAGCTCCCCTTATCGCAAAAAAAGCAGAACCCGGACAGTTCGTGATAGTGCGTTCCCACGACGACGCGGAAAGGATACCGCTCACAGTCGCGGATTTCGACCGTGACAAGGGGACTGTTACCATTATTTTCCAGATAGTCGGCGCGGGAACGATGCGCCTGAACTCCCTCAGAGAAGGCGACAGCCTTGCGAATCTCGCCGGACCGCTCGGCCGTGCAACAGAGACAGACGGGCTCGGGAAAGTCGCCGTGGTGGGAGGCGGTGTCGGCTGCGCTATCGCATACCCCGTGACAAAGAAACTCTTCGACAAGGGTGCGCAGGTACACGCGATCGCGGGATTCCGCACAAAAGACCTCGTTATACTCGAAGACGAGTTCAGGGCACATTCCACACAGTTTTTTGCAATGAGCGATGACGGCTCGTGGGGCGAAAAAGGACTTGTGACCGACGCATTGAAAAAGCTCATTGAGAGCGGAGAGAAATACGACGAAGTGATAACGATAGGTCCGCTGATAATGATGAAGTTCGTCTGTGCGCTCACGAAACAGTACGGCATAAAGACCGTGGCGAGCATGAACCCCATTATGATCGACGGCACCGGTATGTGCGGATGCTGCCGCCTTACCGTGGGCGGTGAAACGAAGTTCGCCTGCGTGGACGGTCCCGAATTCGACGGGCATCTGATAGATTTCGATGAAGCAATGGCACGCGGACGGATGTATGCCGGATTCGAGCAGCGAAAGCGCGAAGAGACCTGCCGGCTGCTGAATATGAAGGAAGGGGGCAGAGCGTAATGGCTGCAAGAGAACCGAAAAAGAACCCGATGCCGCAGCAGGACGCGAAAGTCCGTGCGCACAACTTTGATGAAGTCGCACTCGGCTATACAACTGAGCTTGCAAAAGCAGAGTCCGAACGCTGCCTTAACTGCAAGAACAAGCCCTGTGTGAGCGGCTGCCCCGTCAACATAGACATACCGGAGTTCATCTCGCATATAAAGAATGACGATATCGAGGGCGCTTACGAAGTTATATCGAAGTCCTCTTCCCTGCCGGCTGTGTGCGGTCGCGTATGTCCACAGGAGCACCAGTGTGAGCACGAATGTACCCTTGCAACAAAGCTGAAGCTCGAACCTGTCGGGATCGGCAGACTTGAGCGTTTCACCGCGGACTATCACCGCAACAACAGCAAGGTGAAGCCCGAACCCCCGAAGCAGAACGGTCACAAGGTCGCGGTCATAGGCGCGGGGCCTTCCGGGCTTACCTGTGCGGGCGACCTTGCAAGGCTCGGCTACGCTGTGACAGTTTATGAAGCTCTCCACACCGCGGGCGGCGTGCTGGTTTACGGCATACCGGAGTTCAGGCTTCCAAAAAGCATCGTTGCAGCGGAGATCGAAACGCTGAAAGAACTGGGCGTTGAGATAATGACCGATGTTGTCATAGGCAGGACGCTCACCGTTGACGAGCTGTTCGGGCAAGGCTTTGAAGCTGTGTTCATCGGATCAGGAGCAGGACTTCCCAACTTCATGAAGATACCGGGCGAATCGCTGTGCGGCGTATATTCCGCGAACGAGTTCCTCACCCGCTCAAATCTGATGAAAGCGTATCTTGACGATTCGCAGACCCCGATAATGAAGGGCGGTAAAGTTGCCGTTACAGGCGGCGGAAATGTTGCGATGGATGCCGCGAGAACAGCTCTGCGTCTCGGCGCGGAAAAAGTCTATATCGTGTACCGCCGTTCTATGGAGGAGCTTCCCGCAAGAAAAGAGGAAGTCGAGCACGCAATGGAGGAAGGCATAGAGTTCATCTTCCTCTGTGCGCCCGTTGAGATACTCGGGTACAAGAACGAAAACGACCCGCGTGACCCGAAGAACGGCTTTGTACGTGGGATGAAGTGCATAAAAATGGAACTCGGAGAACCCGATGAACGCGGAAGGCGCAGACCGCACGAGATACCCGGCAGTGAGTTCGAGCTTGATGTGGATAATGTTATCATCGCCATCGGAACTTCCCCCAACCCGCTGATAAAGAATACCACCGACGGGCTTGATGTAAACTCTCATGGCTGCATCATAGCGGACGAGAATGGTGTAACCTCCCGTGAGAACGTATTTGCGGGCGGCGATGCCGTGACCGGCGCAGCTACCGTCATTTCGGCTATGGGCGCGGGCAAGAAGGCTGCCGCTGCTATACACAGAAAGCTGTGTGCCGAATAAACGCTGCCTTTTCCGCAGGCAGCATCAAAAAGATCACCCTGCTGCGTGAACGACAATAGGTTTTTAGAGGAGCCCATTAGTGTATCAAAATTTTACAAAGAACGGTGTTACAAGTATCATCACCATGCAGACCGGGCAGACAAATCTTATCATTACACGGTACATGAACTGCATACGGAACTTCTTCTCACCGCATAGCACTTCTTCCTCAACATAAGTGGTCTTTACGATATACCCGATAAGAATGCAGGTCAGTAATGCAAGAAGCGGCATCATGAGCGAATTTGTGATGTAATCGAAGAAATCAAGGAACTGCATATCGAACAGCCTGAAGTCAGACCATGTGCTGTAGCCCAGTACGCTCAGCATTCCGAGCACCAGAGATAACAGCACCACAACAATGCACGCTTTTGTACGGGTGAGTTTAAACTTCTCCATGATCGCCGAAACTACGGTCTCCATGAGCGATATCGACGATGTCAGCGCCGCCAGGGATACGAGGATAAAGAAGAGCGCGCCGATGAGATCACCGAACGGCATGGACTGAAATACTTTCGGCAGAGTGATGAACATAAGTCCCGGTCCCGCATTCACCGCACCGCCTTCACCGCCGGAGAACGCGAATACTGACGGTACTATGATAAGTCCCGCAAGCAGAGCAACTCCCGTGTCGAACAATTCTATCTGTCTGACGGATTTTTCAATGGAGTCCTGCTTTCGCATATACGAACCGAATGTTACTAAGATACCCATTGCGATAGACATCGAATAGAACAGCTGACTCGCGGCAGCCGCCACGGTCTTGAACAGCTTCTCTACCGTAAAATCCTCAAAGTTCGGCAGCAGATAGTATTTCACGCCTTCAAACGCTCCGTTAAGCGTCAATGTGTATATCGCTATACCGATGATGAGCAGCACGAGCACGGGCATCAGCACCTTGCTGACCTTTTCTATGCCGTTCTGCACGCCCAGCATGATGACCACCGCGTTCAGTATCAGATATATAACAAAGAATATCGTAGGCTGTACGGGCTCACCGATAAAACCGTTGAAGAAATCGATATTCTCTCCGGCGGTATTTGTTATTTCTCCGGCAGTTACATGACCCTGCCCTGTTATGAACATAGTCATGTATTTCAACACCCAGCCGCCGATAACACAGTAGTACGGAAGTACCAGAGCGGGTATCGCGGCAGCCGCCCAGCCCATGAAACCGAACCCTTTATGTACGGAAGTGTACGCACCCAGAACGCTCTTTCCGGTGCGCCTGCCTATGGCTATCTCCGTCAGCATCAGAGTGAAACCGAATGTTATTGCAAGTATGATATACACAAGCAGAAAAAACCCACCGCCGTACTTTGCCGCAAGATACGGGAATCTCCATATATTACCAAGACCGACCGCGGAACCCGCCGCCGCAAGGATAAATCCAAGCCGGCTCCCGAATACGTTCCCGTTGTCGAAAACGGTCTTCTTGTTACTGTTCATCTTATAAACACCTCTCCTTTATACATATACAAAATTATATCATCTTTTCATAGTTTTGTCAACTTTTTGCAAATTAACATTCCATAATACATTGACACCGCATTCACAATGTGGTACAATAAATATTGACAGTCAACAAAACCAACTGCGGAGGGTACCTATGAATTACAGAAATGACAAACACGGAGAACCTGTCTCGATTCTCGGATACGGCTGCATGAGATTCAGCAAGAAAGGTATGGGCATTGATATCGACAAGGCGGAAAAGGAACTTCTCGAAGCGTACAATGCCGGCGTGAACTACTTTGACACGGCTTATCTGTACCCCGGCAGCGAAGCCGCACTCGGAGAGATACTCGAACGCAACGGCATCCGCGGCAAGTTGAATATCGCCACGAAGCTCCCGCAGTACCTTGTGAACAGCCCACAGGCTATCGACAAGTATTTCGACGAAGAACTCTCCCGTCTTCGCACAGACCACATAGACTACTACCTGATGCACCACGTCACCGATGTAATGCAGTGGGAAAAACTGAAAAAGCTCGGCATCGAGAACTGGATAAAGCGGAAGAAGGAGAGCGGGCAGATACGCAATATCGGCTTTTCCTACCACGGCAATACCGAGAACTTCTTAAAGGTGCTCGGTGACTATGACTGGGATTTCTGCCAGATACAGTATAACTACATCGACGTTACATCACAGGCGGGCAAAGCGGGACTGAAAGCCGCTGCCGAAAAGGGCATCCCCGTCGTAATAATGGAACCGCTGCGCGGCGGAAAACTCGTTGATATGCTGCCGAAGGAAGCAAAGACACTGATAGAACAGAGCGGTTTCGGTTACTCCCCCGCCGAGCTTGCATTCCGCTGGCTCTGGGATCAGCCGGAAGTCACCTGCGTTCTGTCGGGCATGAACTCTACCGCTATGGTGCAGGAAAACTGCCGTATCGCGTCAGAAGTGCAGCCGCACGGATTTACCGAAAAGCACTTCGAGCTGATAGCGAAAGTCACCGAGATCATCAACAAGACCACAAAGGTCGGCTGTACCGGCTGCGCGTACTGTATGCCGTGTCCGCAGGGTGTTGATATACCCGCGATCTTCCGCTGCTACAACCGTATGTATTCAGAGAACAAGGGAGCCGGACGTTTCGAGTATGTGCAGACCGTGGCACTGCAAAAAGAAAAGACCTACGCAACACAGTGCATAGGCTGCGGCAAATGCGAGAAACACTGCCCGCAGAGCATACATATCCGCGACGAACTGAAAAATGCCGACAAGGCGCTGCGTCCGCTGTTCACAAAAATACAGATCGCCGCAATGAGAAAATTCATGCTCCGTAAATAAACGATCATGAAACCTTCAAAACCCCCGGTAGGTTTAAGACAGATACCTATATAGAAGTTTTGCCCCTGAGTGTTACAAAGCACTCAGGG
>CAMHBE010000124.1 GCA_946183095.1 uncultured Clostridia bacterium
GGGACCAGAGCTGCGCGCTCCACTGCACGATGCAGTGCTTTGACCGCCAAAGGCGTGCAGGACGCACGCTTACCAAGCGGTCAATAGTGGACTTGCGGCAGCCGTCTGTCGGTCATCCCCTCTGTCACTACGTGACACCTCCCCGCTAATCGGGGAGATCGCGCTGCACCGAAATGATAATTGTCAATTACCGATTTTCAATCAGGTTTGCCCGGTTGTTGTGACATATTTTTCCCTTTATTGACAAAACACCGGGCATCGGATATAATAAAAGTGAACAAATAAACACGGGAACATATCATCGTTCCGGAAAGGATGAACATGGAAAAATATCTTGACGAAACACTGAGCGTGCAGGAGCGCGCCGAGGCACTCACGGACGCTATGACAACGGAAGAACAGGCTTCACAGCTGAGGTACGACGCTCCCGCAGTCGAGCGGCTCGGCATCCCCGCCTACAACTGGTGGAACGAGGGACTGCACGGACTTGCCCGCTCCGGCATATCTACCATGTTCCCGCAGGCGATAGGACTTGCCGCAATGTTCGATACCGCCCTCACCGAAAAGGCAGGTCATGTCACCGGCGTGGAGACCCGCGCAAAATACAACGTTTATTCAAGGCTCGGCGACAGGGATATCTACAAGGGACTTACCCTGTGGGCACCTAACATCAACATCTTCCGCGACCCGCGCTGGGGACGCGGTCACGAGACTTACGGCGAGGATCCGTTCCTCACCGCCGAAAACGGAAAAGCCTATGTCAGGGGATTGCAGGGAGACGGAAAAACGCTTATGACGGCAGCCTGCGCAAAGCATTTCGCAGTCCACAGCGGTCCCGAAGCACTGCGGCATGAGTTCGACGCGGAGGTTTCCGCAAAGGACATGGAGGAAACATACCTGTTCGCTTTCGAGGAACTTGTTAAGGAAGCAAAAGTCGAAGGCGTTATGGGCGCATACAACCGCGTGAACGGCGAACCAGCCTGTGCCAGCGATACCCTCATGGCAAAGCTCCGCGAGTGGGGATTTGACGGGTATTTCGTCTCCGACTGCTGGGCAATACGCGACTTCCACGAGAACCACCATGTCACAGCTACCGCCTCCGAGTCCGCCGCAATGGCGATAAAGGCGGGCTGCGACGTGAACTGCGGCTGCACTTACATGAACCTGCTCACAGCGCTCGACGAGGGGCTCATAACCAAAGATGACATCCGCACCGCCTGCGTGCATCTCATGAAAACGCGCATCCGTCTCGGTATGTTCGACAAGCACACCGAGTACGACGATATCCCCTACACCGTCGTTTCCTGCGCCGAACACAAGGCTGTATCGCTGGAATGTGCGGAAAAATCGATCGTTCTTCTGAAAAACAACGGCATTCTGCCCCTCGACGCGGGCAAGCTGAAGACCATAGCCGTGATAGGACCGAACGCCGACAGCCGCGCCGCTCTCGAAGGCAACTACAACGGCAGGGCTGACCGCTATGTGACGTTCCTCGACGGAATACGCGAACGCTTTGACGGACGTGTGATATTCGCCGAAGGCTGCCACCTTTACAAAGACAGGATATCCGGACTCGCACAGGCGGGAGACAGATACGCGGAAGCTGTCGCCGCCGCGGAATGCGCGGATATCGTCGTGCTCTGTGTCGGTCTTGACGCAACGATAGAGGGCGAGGAAGGCGACACCGGCAACGAGTTCTCCTCCGGCGACAAGAACGACCTTAGGCTCCCGCCGCCGCAGAGAGAGCTTATCGCAAAGATAACGGCTGTGGGAAAGCCGGTCATCATCGTTACCGCCGCGGGAAGCTCGATAAATACAGAAGCACAGCCGGATGCGCTGCTGCACGCGTGGTACCCCGGCTCCGAGGGCGGCACGGCTCTCGCGGAGATACTGTTCGGCGGCATCTCTCCGTCCGGCAAGCTGCCCGTGACTTTCTGCGAGAGCGCCGACAAGCTCCCGCCTTTCACGGATTATTCGATGAAGGGGCGCACCTACAGATACACCGACGACAATGTGCTGTTCCCGTTCGGGTACGGGCTCACCTACGGAGATATAAGATGCACCGGCATAACATTCGGTGACGGTACAGCGCATATCACAGCCGAGAACTTCGGCAGCCGTGAGACAGAAGATGTCATACAGCTCTACATAAAGGACAACAGCGAGTTCGCGGTGCCGAACGGCAGCCTGTGCGGTTTCGGGCGCGTAAGGCTCGGCGCTGGGGAGCGCGTTACGGTGGATATCCCCGTACCGGAAAAGGCATTCACCGCAGTAGATAACAACGGCGTCCGCGCCCGCTATGGTACATCGTTCACACTGTACGCGGGAACTCACCGCCCCGACAGACTGAGCTGTTCCCTCGCCGGCAGCGAATGTGTCAGCGCGCAGATAACAGTTGATTAAAAGTCGGAACGATTTTCACGTTATCGGGGCAGTTACACGGTCATGACGTTTTGGGCAGTTACATACAAACAGACAAACGGTCAGACGATCATTGGTCTGTCGGGCAGGATAGATTCGCTCAATGCCGCACAGACAGAAAAAGAGATAACCGACATAACCGAAAAATTCCCGGGACAGGAGATATCATTCGATGCAGAGGAACTCGAATACATATCGAGCGCGGGGCTGCGTGTCCTGCTGAAAGCCGCGAAACGTGCGGGAAAACCGCTTACGGTCATGAATGTTTCCCGCAACGTCTATGATATTTTCGAGACTACGGGATTTACGGAACTGCTCGATGTCCGCAAGGCTTACCGCACGATAAGCGTTGAGGGCTGCGAGGTGATAGGCAAGGGCTTCTACGGCACGGTCTACCGCATAGACCCCGAAACTATCGTGAAGGTCTATCGGTCGCCGGAGAGCCTTTCAATGATAAACAACGAGAAGCGGCTCGCAAAGATAGCGCTCGTTGCGGGAGTTCCCACCGCCATATCATACGACATAGTGCGCGTCGGCAGCAGCTACGGCTCGGTGTTCGAGCTGCTGAACGCGAAGTCCTTCAACGACCTGCTTATAGAGCAGCCGGAGAATGCCGACGGGATAATAAAGCAGTACGCCGAATTTCTGCGCCTGGTAAACAGTCAGACTGTTCCCGAGGGTCGGCTCGATTCCGCAAAGGCAAAATGTCTCGGGTACCTCGACGATGCCGCAAAATATATCAGCGCAGAGCTTTACGAACGGCTGAAAGATATGCTGTCGGCAATACCCGAACGGCATAATGTGGTACACGGCGACGCGCAGATGAAGAATGTCATGCTGCGGGACGGCGAACCCATGATGATAGATATGGACACGCTCGCCGAGGGTGACGCAATTTTCGACCTGCAATCCATATATGTGACATACTTTGCATTTGAAGAGGACGAACCCTCCAACAGCATGAATTTCCTCGGCATACCAAAAGAGCTTGCGGTGAAAGTATGGGAAGACAGCATCGTTCATTATTTCGGCACCACAGACACCGCACGCATCTCGGAACTGCGGGACAAGATAACGATAGTCGGCTGTATCAGGTTCCTGTCCCTCATCGACCTTATCACAGACCACGATACCGAGCTGTTCGGGCTGCGGGTGAAGCGCACGACGGAAAGGCTCGGAGAGCTTGCGTATAAAACAAACGACCTTATACTGGAATAGAAGGTTCTCAGAAAGATACAAAGGAGAAAAATGAAAGAACTAAGAAAGATCATTGCCGTGATATGTGCGGTATCTCTCGCCGCCGTATCGGGCTGCGGCACAGAACAGAAACCCGCACTCACGGCTGAAACGGCACAGGCGCAGACCGACGCACAGACGACCGCGGCAGCATCGGCAGATACGACCGCAAACCAGACAGGAGCTCCGGAAGATACGGAAAAGACCGATGAAACAGCGGCGGAGACTCCGCTCACAGCAGAGAGCATCGTCTCGTCAATGACGCTCGAACAGAAGATAGCGCAGATGATAATGATATCGTTCCAATACTGGACAGACTTCCCCGACACGAACGAGAACGCCGGCGAAAGACAGGATGTCCTCACGCTCAACGACAAGCAGAGAGCGGTGCTGGAAAAATACGGCTTCGGCGGTATCTGCATTTACACCGGGAACATCTCCGGAACGGAGCAGACGGTAAGGCTCACTGCGGATATGCAGGCAGCTGCCGCAAAAAGCGAGCACGGCATACCGATGTTTATCGCAGCAGATCAGGAGGGCGGCGAGATAACCCGTATCAGCACAGGCACGAAGACCTGCGGGAATATGGCTCTCGGTGCGACAGGCGATACACAGGCTGCATACGACAATGCGGCGATAATGGGCGCCGAACTTGACGCGGTCGGCATAAACACCGACTTCGGACCCGTCCTTGACGTGAACTGCAACCCCGCCAACCCCGTAATAAACGTCCGCTCGTTCTCCTCCGATCCCCGGCTCGCTGCATCGCTCGGCAAGGCGTATATCGAAGGGCTGGAAAGCAAAGGCGTGATAACAGTGGCAAAGCACTTCCCCGGGCACGGTGACACCGACACCGACAGCCATACGGGTATGCCGGTGATAGACAAGTCTCCGGAAGAACTTTGGAAAATGGAGCTGATACCATTCGCTGAACTGGCAGACGATGCCGATATGATAATGACAGCGCACATACAGTTCCCGCAGATAGAAACACAGACATATACCTCGGTAAGCAGCGGCGAAGAGATCTTACTTCCCGCAACGCTGTCAAGGACCGTCATAACCGATATGCTCCGCAGTGAACTCGGATATGACGGGGTGGTAGTTACCGACGCTATGCTAATGGATGCCATAGATGCCAATTTCGACCCTATCGACGCGGCTGTGCTTGCAATAAACGCAGACGTTGACATGATACTCGAACCTCTCTGCATCGTAAACGACGAGAGCATCGACGCGATCGGGAAATACATCTCGGATATAGCGGACGCGGTAAAAAGCGGGCGGATCCCGGTCGAAGAGATCGACGACTCGGTGGTGCGCATAGTTTCGCTGAAGCTCGAAAAGGGACTGTTCGGCAGCTCCGACATCGACGTTGAAGAAGCGGTCGCCGCCGCAAAAGCTGTCGTAGGTTCAAAGGAAAACCACGATAAAGAACTTGAGATCGCCGAAAAAGCTGTTACGCTCGTGAAGAACGATAACGACACGCTCCCGCTCAGAATGCGGGAAAACGAAAAGATCATGTACTTCTACCCCTTTGACGGCGAACAGAACACAATGACCTTTGCACTTGGCAGGCTGAAAGCGCAGGGTATCGTTCCCGAAAGCGTGACCGCCGACTGCCACACGGTAAAGGAAAGACCGGCGGCCGAATACGCGGACGACATAGCAGACTGCGCAGCCGTGATACTTGCCGTGGAAACGTACAAAACACAGAACATGGACGCGACGAGCCAACGCGGCTGGCAGGCGGTGTTTGCAGATGAGCTCATATCCACCGCACACGCCCTCGGCAAAAAAGTCGTACTGCTGAGTATGCACATGCCGTATGACGCGGCGCGTTACAGTGCAGCCGACGCGGTGCTCTGCGCGTACTGCGGACAGGATATGCCCGTTATCCCTACAAGCTATAACGGTGAGACGAAAGCATACGGCGTGAACTACCCTGCCGCTCTGATAACGGTATTCGGAGGCAGCTCCCCCACAGGAACGCTGCCCGTTGAACTGCCCGAATACATCGACGGTGCGGGCTATACCGGCACGATCATCTACCCTGCCGGTCACGGTCTTAACTATGCGGATGGCTGATATCAGATCTGTAATATAATAGGTTTTTAGAGGTACCCAATAGTCATCCTTGCAATATTCAGGCTCTCCCGGAGAGCTTACATACGCGAATACGGGTCACAAATACCCCGCACTGATGCACTAAGGCGGAAACTCCGAGCATATCGAGAATGAGGATATACCGCCGCTGACGACAGAGGAGTGCAGGAATGTTCAGAAAAAAACTATACACTCACATTAAGAAAAAATACAAGGCAGAACCCGAATACCTGTGGATGAAATACCCGAACTACGCCGTATTCCGCCACTCCGACAACAATAAATGGTTCGCGATAATAATGGACGTGCGCAGAGACAAGCTCGGACTTGACGGGGACGACAGTGTTGACGTGCTCAACGTGAAACTGCATGATCCGCTTCTCGCCGACCTGCTGATACAGGGACCCGGTTACTGCCGCGGTTATCACATCAGCCGAGGGAACTGGGTGTCCATACTGCTGGACGGGAGCGTACCGTTTGAGGATATCTGCAAATGGCTCGACGAGAGTTACCGCACCACCGCGTCAAGTGCAAAAAAACAGAAGATGCGCCCGCCGAAAGAGTGGGTGATCCCCGCGAACCCGAAGTATTACGATATCGAAAGC
>CAMHBE010000125.1 GCA_946183095.1 uncultured Clostridia bacterium
GGATACCGGTCCGCTGAGCGCGAATGCCGCTATAAAAGCGATTACCGCCGCCAGAGCGCTTATCAGCACGCCCACAGCGCCTTTTCTTGCCCCGTGGAACATGAATGCCGCTGCCAACGCTATGACCAGTACATCGAGGAACCAGAAATATTCACTTCCCATGCGTTCTCCTTACTGTTTCTGCCCGTCGGCAGTCCCTTCAATGTTTATTGTGTTCAGCTTGTCGTAGCCTATCATGAAGAGGTCGCTGCCTGTTTTCACGAACTTTGTGTAATCGTCGTTCGAGAGGGGCAGATCCCTTTCTTCGAGAAGCTGACTGTCGAGCAGTCTCAGCCTTGTTCCTTCCAGCAGGATAACGCCGTCCTTGTCATAGGACACGCATCCCGTTCCGGATGAGATATAGCTGAAGGCAGTCTCTTCCGCGTTCGGGTCGAGCACCACGAGCACGCTTTTGTTTGCCGAAACGTCGAGATAATGCAGCAGACCGCCCACTTCGCTCATCGAGAAGTGTTTCAGCCCGCCGGGGTAAGTATATACACTGTTTGTGCTGCCGTCGGAGCAGTTCAGCGATATGACGGCGTTGTCACAGACGCACATCACGATGCTCCTGTCCGCGTACAGTCCGCACGGCAGGCTGTTGTTCTTCAGCGAGCGGTACCACACGCTGCCGTCGGTGCTCTTTATTGAGAATTTGTAGAAATTCGTAACGATGTCGCCGTTCGCCGAGCTTATAGTGGTAACTATGATGTGCTCGCCGTCGCCGACAAATCTCACCTGCATGACATTTTCGTCAGCGAACTTTTTCGTGTATTTCCAGTTGCCGCCGTCGTCGTAGATGTACAGCACGTTTGAGTATCTTTCGGAGTCCGTTACCACGGCGGAAAGGCTGTCGCTGCCGACTGCGGTGTATATTATCTTGTCATCGAGCGTTTTCTGATAGATAAGGCTCGTTTTGCTGTACAGTGCGAAGTTGTAGCCGGACTTGTCGAAGAGCAGTATGCGCTTGTCGCTCGTGGTCATTTCGGGGTTGCTGTAGCCGTGTTTGAGGGCGTACAGCTGTGCTCCCGACTTGTCATAGGCGTACAGATATGTGTCCGTGAGCAGTGTGAAGTTCTCACCGAAGCTTTCCAGCGCGTAACTGCTGCTTCCCGGCAGCTCGATAGGAAATCCCACCTCGTTCGTGGTCCTGGTATCGACCTTTGACGCGATTCCTCTGAGGGGCTCGAATATCGTTCCCGCGTTCATCCACACTATCGCGAAAGCGATCACCACGACCAGTATTATTATCAGCCTGACGAGGTTCCTGCTCTGTTTTTTCTTTTTCCTGTATTTTGTCAGGTCTGTCGTTTTACCGAGCGTTTCTCCGGCACCGGAGCCGCCGGTATGCAGCTCTGACTTGTCAAGTATTTTCATATCTCTCCTTCTGACGGATAGAACACCCTGTTCAGGTACAATCCGTGGGCGGGTATGGTAACTCCCGCGTACTCCCGCACGCCCGTCTCCAGTGAGCGCGCTATATCGTTTTCCGTGCGCTTTCCCTCATTTATATATATGAGCGTCCCGACCGTTATCCGCACCATGTTGTGCAGAAATCCGTCGCCGCTGACCGTGAATGTCACGGTATCGCCGTTTCTTGCAACGTCGTAGGCGTATATCGTCCGCACGGTGGTAGCGAGATGCGCCTTTGATTCCGCCTTGCAGAACGCCGCGAAATCGTGAGTTCCCACAAACAGCTTTGCCGCCGCGTCCAGCCTTTTTTCGTCCAGCCTGTACGGGTAGTGCAGCGCGAGATCTGCGGCGAAAACATCCCTGTGCGGCGCGGTATTCACCACATAGATATATTCTTTCCCTTTTGCGGAAAATCTTGCATGGAAATCATCTTCCGCGTCCTCACACCCCAGCACCGCTATATCCTCGGGCAGCATGGCGTTCATGGCTTTCACGAGCCCTTCGCACGGTATCGCGTTATCGACCTTCGCGCTGAAACAGAACTGCCTTGCGTGGACTCCCGCGTCTGTGCGCGAACAGCCGTGTACCGTGACCGGAGCGTTCATTATCCTGCTCAGCCTGTCCTCGATGATGCCCTGCACGGTGATGCCGTTATCCTGCCGCTGCCAGCCGTGATAGGCGGTGCCGCGGTAGGATATGGTGACTTTCAGGTTCCTCATTTTACACTTTTATAAAATTCGTGTACTGCGGGGTCTCTTTCTGCGGCAGACCGAATTTCTCCTTGCCGAGAGCTATCGAGCGCATCAGGAAAGCCATATTCCTTGTAAGTTCCCTTACCGTCAGCAAGCCTTCCGCGTCGAACTCTGCCTCGCCCTTGTTCATGCCGTGGACGCTGTTCCAGTAGCGGCTTGCGGCAACGGGCATATCGCTTATCAGGAAATACTTGTTGAGCTGGTCGAACGCGGCGGAGCAGCCTCCGCGTCTTGCGACGACTATGCAGGCTCCCACCTTCATCGTCTTGTCGAAAGAAGTGCTGTAGAACAGCCTGTCGAGCAGCGATATAAGAGTACCGTTGGCGGAAGCGTAATACACGGGAGTTGCGACTACCAGACCGTCGGCTTTCTCGAACTGTTCGGCTATCTCGTTCACCCCGTCGTTGAAAACGCAGCGTCCGAGTTCTGCGCATCTGTTGCAGGCGATGCAGCCGCGTATCTCCTTGTTGCCCACCTGAAAGACGGTGGTATCTATGCCCTCCGTGGAGAACAGCCGCAGCATCTCGTTGAGCGCCATCGTGGTATTCCCGTCACGGCGGGGGCTGCCGTTGAGTATCAGAACATTCATGTATGTCAATCCTTTCGAGTCATATCAGAAAATTGTCGGCTATCACGATGCCGAGCACACACAGCGTGGCGCCTGCCGCAAAGAGATCGAGCTTTGTGGCTTTGAGCTGACGGAGTTTTGTACGTCCCTCGCCGCCTCTGTAGCAGCGGCACTCCATAGCGGTCGCAAGCTCGTTTGCACGTTTGAAGGCGCTTATGAACAGCGGTATCAGTATCGGCACCATGGACTTTGCGCGTTTGAGCAGACCGCCCGTGTCGAGTGCGGCTCCGCGGGCTTTCTGCGCCATCATTATCTTGTTCGTTTCCTCTATCAGCGTCGGTATGAACCGCAGCGCAATGGTCATCATCATAGCAAGCTCATGCACGGGGAAGTGCAGCTTTTTCAGCGGTGACAGCAGGCTCTCGATAGCGTCGGTGAGCACTATCGGCGAGGTGGTGTATGTCAGCAGCGACATCCCCACTATCAGGAAGATGATGCGCAGCAGCATGAATATCGAAGTCTCTATGCCCCTCATATAGATGCTGATTATCCAGAACTGCACGAGCGGCTGCGCGTCGGGATCCTTGACAAAGAGCAGGTTCAGCACCGCGGTGAATATGATTATCGGGATTATCGGCTTTATGCTTTTGAGCATGAGTTTCGGGCTTATCTCCGAGGCGGCGTATATCAGCAGTATGAACGCGCACGCCACACCGAGCGCAAAGTAGTTCTGCGCCACGAACAGCATGACCATTATGACGATCACCAGCACTATCTTGAAGCGGCTGTCCATTCTGTGTATGACCGACTTTCCCGGGAAAAACTGACCAATAGTTATATCGTTAAGCATTTAATGTTTTGAGTAACCTGTCCTTTGCTCTTTCTACCGTATAAATGTCGTCGCCTATATCCAGCCCGCCGTCTTTCAGCAGATGCGCGAGCCGCGATATCTGCGGTATGCCGAGACCTATCTGTGACAGCTCCTTTGTGTGGCTGAACACATAGTCGGTGTCCTCGTAGCAGAACAGCCGTCCGTGGTTCATTACCAGTATCTTTTCGGCATACTTCACTATATCTTCCATTGAATGTGATACCAGCAGTATGGTAGTTCCCGACTGCCTGTGGTATTCGTCTATCTCGTCGAGCACGGTGTCTCTGCCTTTCGGGTCAAGACCGGCGGCGGGTTCGTCGAGTATCAGTATCTGCGGCTGCATGGCGATGACACCGGCAAGCGCCGCGCGGCGTTTCTGACCGCCCGACAGGTCAAACGGCGAACGTCCGAGAAGTTCGTCCGACAGACCCATAGCTTTTGCGGCATCCCTGACTCTGCGGTCGATCTCGTCCTCCGGCAGTCCCATGTTTTTGGGTCCGAAGGCGATATCCTTGTAAACGGTATCCTCGAAGAGCTGATATTCCGAATACTGGAACACCAGTCCTGACATGAACCGCACGGAGCGGATATCGCTGTCCTTTGCCCAGATGTTCCTGCCGTTTATGAATATCTCTCCGGAGGTCGGTTTCAGCAGACCGTTGAGATGCTGTATCAGTGTTGACTTGCCGCTGCCGGTATGCCCGATAACGCCGACGAACTGACCTTTTCTGATGCTGACGTTCACGTTATCGACCGCCGTGGATTCAAACGGCGTACCGATGCTGTATTTGTAGCAGAGGTTTTTCACCACCGCCGCATAGGGCGTTTTATCGGGGTCTGTTTCCTGCCGCGGCTGTTTTTCTTCCGGCACATACTCACCGTGCGGGAGCTTCAGCAGCGCTTCTGCGCATTCCTGCTCGTTCAGTATATCCGGCGGCACATTCACGCCGTTTTTCCGCAGCAGGTACACGAGTTCCGTGACCTGCGGGACATCCAGCGAGTGCGATTTGAGTTCATCGACCCGGACGAATATCTCTTTGGGCGTGCCGTCCATGATGATCTTCCCGTCGTCCATGACCACGACCCTGTCCGCCTGCACGGCTTCGTCCATGTAGTGAGTTATCAGGACGATCGTGACGCCCTGTTCGTTGAGCATCTTTATGGTAGCCATGACCTCCGCGCGGCCTTTCGGGTCGAGCATGGAAGTCGGCTCGTCGAGCACTATGCAGTCCGGGCGCATCGCAAGTATGCCTGCGATAGCCACACGCTGCTTCTGACCGCCGGAGAGCTGATGCGGGGAATGTTCGCGGTATTCGTACATCTCCACGATGCGTAGTGCGCCGTCAACGCGTTTTCGTATCTCGGCAGGCGGTACTCCGAGGTTTTCGAGCGCGAATGCCACGTCCTCCTCAACCACCGTTGCAACGAGCTGGTTGTCGGGATTCTGGAATACCATGCCGACTTTCTGCCGTATGTCGAAGATGAGCCCCTCATCCGACGCGTCCATGCCATCAACTATGACCTGTCCCGCCGTTGCGGTAAGTATGCCGTTGAGGTGCTTTGCGAGCGTGGATTTTCCGCACCCGTTATGTCCGAGTACAGCGAGGAACTGCCCCTTCGGCACAGTCAGGTCAAGTCCGCGCAGGACTTTGTTTGCGCCCACTGCTTCTCCGTTGTCATCGTATATCCTGTATTCAAATTCAAGTCCCTTGACTTCGATGATATTTGTCATAAATGCTGCTCCCTATCGAGAGAAATGCTGTATCGTCCGTCAGCCGTCATATCGCACGGATCTTTAACCGAACAAGGCTGTCGCCGTGTTCCCGCACGGTATCGCAAGCCCTGTGCGCTCCACGGGCAGACCTATCTCTTCCGCGGAGATATCTGCGGTGAAACGCTGCCCCACCGTCATTTTCAGCAGATACGCCATTACGGAGGGCGAAAGACCCGTGGTATAGCTGTTCAGCAGGACGAACAGCGGCTTGTCCGAAAGAAGCTCCGTCACCCGCTGCATCAGCTCAAAGATGCAGTCTTCGAGCTTCCACAGCTCGCCGTTCGTTCCGCGCCCGTAGCTCGGCGGGTCGAGGATGATGCCTTCGTAACGGTTTCCGCGCCGTATCTCGCGTCCGAGAAACTTCATCGCGTCGTCGGTTATCCACCGTATCGGCTTGTCGGAAAGCCCGCTGAGACGTGCATTTTCCTTGCCCCACTCGACCATGTTCTTCACCGCGTCGAGGTGGCAGACTTTTGCGCCCGCCGCCGCACACGCGAGAGTTGCGCCGCCCGTGTAGGCGAACAGGTTGAGGACGCTTATCTCACGTCCCGCGCCGGTAATAAGCTTTCTGCAGAGTTCCCAGTTCACAGCCTGCTCCGGGAAAAGCCCCGTGTGCTTGAAGCCGGTGGGTCTTACGAGAAATTTCAGGTCGCCGTATCCGATGTTCCAGCTTTCGGGCAGTTTCTTATGATAGTCCCAGCTGCCGCCGCCGCTCGATGAACGGTTGTATTTTGCGTCGGCACCGTCCCATTCCGGGGCAGGGGAGGGGTTTTTCCATATCACCTGCGGGTCGGGACGTATCAGTGTGACATTGCCCCACTTTTCAAGGCGGTCACCGTCCGATGTATCTATAAGGCGGTAGTCCCGCCAGTTTTCAGCTATTCTCA
>CAMHBE010000126.1 GCA_946183095.1 uncultured Clostridia bacterium
TATCGGCTTCAAAGCAGCTGTTTGAGTCTGCTTACTTTATACTATGCTGCTGCAGACGGTATTTTTGAGGTGCTTAAATATACTAAGCGCGGTATTTCATCATTTCTTAAGGCGCCGTCAAACGACGGTCAGTTATGTTTCGAGCGGTTTGTGGCTTATCTTTAGGGAAACCTGAACCGGTATTTATCCTTTCACTGTTTCTTTTAGTAAGAGTCAATACTGTTTTACTGCAGCATATCGCTTTGATGATAATATCATTTTTAGTATATCATTATGTGTCTCTCCTGTCAATTACCGAAACGGTAATTGACATTTCAGCGTTTGTATTATAAAATATTATTGTTACGGGAATAAACTTACTGGCTTTTTTTAGTCAGGATTTTATTTTAATACTAAGGACCGGCTGATCCATGTTCATAATATGAAAAATAATGTTTTGACCGGGATCCGGTAAATCTACTTAATTTTGAGGTGACCGCAATGACCGACAGAACGGATATCAGACTGTTTAAGGAAGGCGAGATCGTTATTTCCGAGGGCAGAACAAACAAAGAAATGTACAAGATAGTTTCCGGCAAGGCGGCGGTGTATTTTGACTACAAAAAAGCTCGGAATATCTTGTCGGCGTGCCTGGCAATACAAGGTGCTTTGGGGAGATAGGTCTGCTTACGGGTAAGCCCAGCCCTTTTACGGTAGTTGCGGTCACCGATCTTATGCTGTTCAGTATCTGCGAGGACGACTTTGAACTGTTCGTTTCCGAGGAGCCGAGAAACGCCGTTGACATAATGCGCAATCTCGCCATGATGGTGTTCACCATGGGCTTCAATGTAAATATGCTCAAAGACGAACTTACCAAGACAATAGATGAAAAAACGGACGCGGAGCGTGTCGAAGCCATAAACCGCAGCATTCTGAAATACAGAGTATCGGGCTTGCTGGGCTCGCCGTATTTTTCCAATCTTTCGTGAGAGCGGGTGATACCCTTGAAAACGTTCTGAGATGATCGGAGCACAAATATCTCACCCCTAAAACAGATGAAAATACGAAAACGCAGGAGAACATCTATGGATATGATATTTGAATTGATAATCGAATGTATTATTGACCTTATAACCGATAACGGGATCGATGTAATGACCGGTTCCGGCAAGACAAAAAATATGTCAAAAGGCGCCAAGATCGCTTTGGTCATAGTGTCGCTCGTTATAATTGCGGCAATTGTGGGTTTGCTTCTGTTCTTTGGTATAACATCCTGGTCAGAAGGTGACCTCACGACGGGTATACCCCTTACGCTTCTGGGAGCTGCGTTCCTGATATTCACAGTATTTAAGTTTATCATCGCATACAGAAGTAATATATCATCGAGAAAAGATCGTCGCTGACGGTCTTTGGTTATGTATTTATTTATTGACATTTATACCGCGCAATAAATAATTATTACACGAAAGGAAACAACACAATGAGATCAACTCTAAAACGCATCACTTCCCTGTTTCTGACCCTCGCCGTTGCGCTTACCGCCACGCTGCAGCTCGGCATCACCGCTGCGGCCAAAGACAGCGGCAAAGCAGCAAGAACGATACTTATGTATTTCTCCGGCGCCCATGCGGAGACCAAGTATGCAAGTTACTGCTCGTCATTTCTGAACAAGGTATCAGACTGCGAGATACCCGACGATGTCAATATCATCGTGCTGACCGGCGGCGCGGAAGCGTGGAACGACGTACTGCGTCTCGACGGCGCGGACGATGTCAGAAACGACTGCAATCAGGTCTGGAAAATGACAGGAGCGCATAACGGCAAGAGCGGAGCGCTCGTTCCGATAGAGCCGAACGGCATAAAAGGCGCAGAGGCGCTTCCAATGAGCGATCCTGCTATGCTTAAAGCCTTCCTCGACTACGGAGCGGAGAACTATCCCGCCCAAAAGTACGACGCTGTGTTCATGGGTCACGGCAGCGGTCCCACAATTGGCTGGTGCATTGACGAGATAAGAAAGCGCGAGGACAATCAGCTCGGTATGTCGAATGATGAGATATGCGGCGCTATACGCGACAGTAAGATAGATAAGTTCGAACTGCTCACCTTCTACGCCTGCCTTATGGGCAGCGCGGAAGAGGCTGCGGCTTTCTCGCCCTATACCGAAAATATCGTGTTTTCTTCCGAAAACCTCAACCTGCGCGGACTGATATTCGACGGAATGATCGGGCTGCTGCGCGATGACCCGCTTACGGACGGATATACTCTCGGCAAGCAGATCGTTGACGATACCGTGAAATTTTATGTGGATAACAGTGTATACTTCGGAACTGACTGTACTCTGACGGCACTTAACATGAAGAATTTCCGTAAGCGCCTTGCTCCGAAGCTGGCAGAGCTTTCCGATCTGCTTATCGCTTCCGTGACGGAACCGGACAAGGACGGGAACTATCATTTCTATGACGAGCTTTCGTCATCGACACGCGCTGTGGAATTCGGCGACGGTATCTATCAGCTCCGCGACCTCGGAGACCTTGTTTCGGAGCTTAGCATCAACTATACAGAATATACCGGCAGCGAAGACAAGGAAGCAATCAAGAATGCAAGAAACGAGTACACCGATGTATGCGTTGACATACTGAATATCCTTTCAGACAAGGATGTGCTCTATCACAAATCTACGGACAGCAAGGCAAAGACAACACCGCAGACTTACCGCCGCAACAGCAGCGGTGAGCTTTATGACAGCGATGAGCATTTCTACAGAACTACCGGTCTCAGCGTTTATTTTGACCGCGCAGACTCGTGGTCGGCGGGATTATACACAGAACAGATAGACGGTATGCTCGGACTTGCCGAGATCGACAAGACATCGAAGGAGTTTCTCTCGAAGTACAGGGACGCTTCGATGCTCTATTCAATAATCGGATCCGCGGGCAGAGCTGTGTTTCAGCTGAAAAAAAGCGGGGACACGGACATAACGCTTGACGACATTATGAAATACTGGGAAGATAACGGCTTGTGGGTCAAAGATAATTCAGATCTGGGCATTCGCAATTCCGGTATAATCGATGTTTATGAGGCTCTGAAAAAAGCGGGATATGATATTGACGGTATTCTCGCGGCGACAGCAAAACAACAGTATAATGACGTTATTAACGCCGACAGATTCACAATTTACCGCGAGGAGACCGCGGGAAAGCCCGGTGAGTACGGCAGCCTGAAAATAGTTTCCGACAATCCGCTCAAAGGTCAGGCAAACTCTGTTAATGTTCGTCTCAGAATAAAGAGTGATTACAAAAATTACGACGGAAACGAATATACCCTCAATTTCCTTAAAAGTCATAATCTTTCATACGATGACAAGATCGAAACGGGAAGTCAGTCCTCGGACGACATCATGCGCGCAGCTTTCGGTACAAATAACGCGGCGGATTATTACAAGGCGCTCAGTGAAGAAAGCTCTTCTTTCGAGATAAATGTGCCTGACGATAAATACTACACCCTCCGCGACAGCAGCGGCAATAAGTATCTTGTTCAGATCCTGCGCAGCGACAGCTTTGTCCCTAAAATGCAGGTCCCGGTAAAAATGATATTCCCGGACGGCGGCTACGGTCTCGGTCAGATCGAGTTCGTGTTCGACGAAAAAGGCATCGGACGTGCTGTGAATTATGTTCCCGGTCAGCAAAAGAGAGAATATACAGTGGGCATCATGCCGATATCTGATAAAGTGTTTGACGGAGCAGTGATTAATCTTACCCTCAATGCGGAAAGTGTCAGCGGCATGGGAAATTCGTTCGATTATCAGATAAGCTCGGACATAAAGCTGACAAACGACGAGACAAGAGGTCTCACTCTCGAAAAAACACCTCTTAACGAAATAGACGGTGTCCTGGGATATGATTTTGAGTACTATATAAAAGATATTTACGGCAATGAAACAGTTCTGAGCGTGAATGACGACATACCTGTTCTTCGCAATATCGCCAACGCGAAGATCACCGATGAAGGCGTAAAGTACGGCGGAAAGACGCTCAGAGAGGGCAAAGACTACGCGAAGTACGACATCGACGGCGGCACGGTATATTTCGGCATCGGCAGCTTCACGGGTCACCGTATGATAAAGGACGAGCCGTCTTACAAAGAAAAGCAGATAAATGTTTACCGCGAGAGCATGGACGAAAACGAGACTGTGGGAGTTCGTTTCTATGAGAACACGCCGAATGTTCCGTATGTCGGCATAAAGCAGTTCTACGACACATTCATGCTTGGCGATATGAAGACAGAACTCACCGGCGACTTTACCTACACGCTGACATCCGACGGCGGACAGACCGCAGTCCTTGATGCAGGTGAAGGCGTTCTGACCATAAAAGACTTTGATGGATTTGTGACTCTGCCGAAACTCATCTCAGGCAGCGGAAATACTCTTTCCTACGGACTTGCGCCGTATCTGCAATTTGACCGTGAAGAGGTGCTGCGCGAGAGTAAGCCGGTAAGCATAAATATCGTAAAGTATGGCATAGAAATATACGGAACCGATGACGATATCTATTTCCCGCTTTCGACGCTGAGCGATCTTTTCGAGAACGGCAAGAATTTCCGGGTTGAATACAACGGTAAGAATATATATGTCGTTGACGGCAGCAATATCATTTATCCGGCTTCTGCAAAGAACAGCGATCCCGATTACCTGACTCCGCTGAAAACTGCGAAAAAACGCCCGTCAGATCTTGTGGAATATACATACAAGGAGCTCTGCTTCAACATAGATAATTTCTACGGATTCCCTGGAAGCGCGCCGCTTAATGACGCGGTAAAGGAGCTGGGACTTGACAAGGCTCTCGAAGCCGGCGACAAGACCATAAAGGAACTGCTGCTTTCGAGGGATATGAAAGAATATCTCGTAGGACTCCGGTTACTCTTCAGCGGTACTCTTGACGACAAAGGACATACGGATTTCGCCGACTGGATAGACCTTTCACTTTCCGATGACAAATTTTCAAAAGACGTAACGGAGCTTGCGGAAATTTACCCTGTCGAAACCACAGAAGCCACCGAAGAACGCACCGACGCTTTCAGAACTCTGGACGCAATCAAGGACGGCATTTACGGCGGCGAAAACTACATTGTATCAGGAAACACCGCAATGTTCACGTTCAGCAGCTTCATCGCGGATATGCAGGGCTGGGAAAAGTATTACACCGACGGCACAGCGCCGAGCGAAAGAGATACTTACTTAGCGTTCAGAAACGCACTCGAAAAGGCACAGAACGACCCGGATGTCAAGAATTTCGTTATTGATCTGAGCACGAACGGCGGCGGCGAATTCTACTCGGCAATGGCGATAATGTCTCTGATAACAGGAAAGAGCTACATTCGCAGCGAGAATACGCTTACCGGCGCTGTCACCAATGTTTATTACAACGTTGACCGCAATCTTGACGGCAGATTCGACGAAAAGGACAGCGAAGTTAAGTACGATATGAACTTTGCCGTTCTCACAAGCAAAGCGACATTCTCAAGCGCAAATCTGCTTGCTTCCATGCTGCACGAAAACGGGATACCGGTAATAGGTGAGCAGTCGAGCGGCGGTTCCTGCTCGGTAATTACCAAGCCCACGATCGACGGCTGGGAATACTGCCATTCGTCATACACACGTCTCGCGGACGCGGAACTCAATAACATTGACGGCGGCGTTCCCGTTGATATCCCGCTCGTTAAGATGAACAAGGACGGAACGAAGGATTACAGCGGAATGTACGATGCCGCACTGCTTAGTGCAGGAATAAACGGGTATTACGGTATCACAGAAGAAGAAAACCCGGCGACCGGCACAGAAAATACCGCGCTCATTTTCGTACCGATCACAGGTCTTATCGTGGCAGCAATGATACTGTCAAAGAAAAGAAGATCGTAGCACAGAAAGATATCCGGCACAAACAGATATATCCCGCCGTATGTTCTATAGGGCGGGATATCAGTTTTTTTAGAAGAATTTTTTTACGATCCGGCAGCCTGTTTGTAAAGCGAATCGAGCAGCGCCTTATCGATCGATCCGTGCTTGTTGTAAATTACAACTCCGTTACTGTCGAGAACGATAGTTTGCGGCATTGAGGACATACCGCCGGAGCAGAGGGCGCGGCACTCCCGCAGATCACCGGATTGTATTTCAGGCTCCTGCGTCGAGGTTTTCCTCGATGTGGGAGCCTTATGCTTTCCATTGTTGCCAGGAACTT
>CAMHBE010000127.1 GCA_946183095.1 uncultured Clostridia bacterium
GGGAGCTACTTTACCCTATTATAAAGAAGTATCAAAGGAAAATCCTGAAAAAATGGACTGTATAAATAATATTATTAGCCATAATTAAAACGCAAAAAAGGACATATAACCGGTGAAATGGGTTATATGTCCTTTTTTTATGCTTTGATGCAAAAAGTACCGTAGAACCGGCGTTTGTCTGACTTGTTAGAGTGTGTTTATAGGCACTCCGGAGCGAAAGCGATACTGACTACGCGGGAGCTATGGGAGCAGAAGCCGCTCGGCTTTCCCGAGGAAAGAGTGGTCTTCATGGACGAGCCGCCCTCACAGGAGCAGAAAGACGTTCACTGTGAGACGCTGTCCGATAATTCCCCGGCGATGCTGCTTTATACCTCAGGCACGACAGGAAAGCCCAAGGGTGTGCTGCATATCCACAAAATGCTTCTGCACATCGCTGATTGGATGAATGTACATGAGGGAGCCGAAATGGACGGCAGCACTAGATCCGGTGTCATTACGAGTTTTTCATTTGTGGGAACTCAGATGTTCCTGCTCGGTCCGCTGTCAAAGGGCGGTACCGTGTGCATAGCTCCGGAAGCCGCGCGGAAAGATCTGGGGTATCTGCACAGTTTCCTTGCTGAACAGCACATCACCCACATCTTCGTACCTTCCGGACTTGCCGCCATACTCGCGGAGGATCATGATATCAGCGGGATCTTTGTGTTCGCGGCAGGCGAAAAGCTGAGGAATTTCAGACCGCTCGTACCCGGGAACTTCCTGATCGACAGCTACGGCAGTACGGAGACCAGCGGAGTATTGTCAAAAAAGGTCTACGGAGACGAGACACGCATCCTCGTCGGAAAACCGTTTACAAATACAAAGACGATGATCGCGGACGAAGCTATGAAGCCGGTAAAACCCGGAGAAGCGGGAGAACTGCTGATATCCAGTGAGTTCATGTCCCGGCAGTATTGGAAGCTGCCGGAGCTGAGCAGGGAAAAATGGATAGAACTGGACGGAACGACATGGTTCCGCACGGGAGACAGAGCCTTGCTGACAGCAGAGGGAGATCACGACATCCTCGGACGTATCGACAATATGGTAAAGCTGCGCGGTTTCCGCATAGAGACCGGAGAGGTGGAAGCACAAGTCTCCGCAGCAGCCATAAAACTCGGACGAAGCGATGTGAAACAGGTCGTTGTGACCGTTAAGACTGTCGGCGGCGTGGAAAATCTGGTATGCTACTATGAATCGGGTCAGGAGCTTGACAGTCAGGCTGTTACGGAGGAGATCGCCAAAAACCTGACGGAATATATGATCCCGAAGCTCTGGGTCAGAATGGACGCAGTGCCGCGAAACGCTAACGGAAAGGTAATGCGCGGTGAGCTTCCGCAGCCGCGCCGTCAGCGGAAGAATTCCCATTACGAAGCGCTCGACAGCGAGGTCCTTGCACGTCTTGTATACACGCTGGAAGATCTGCTTGATACATCGGTTTCGTTCAGTCCGGACGACAGATTCACAGAACTTGGAGGGACATCGCTTATAGCTATAAAATATTCCGCGCTCCTACGCGAACAGGGTATCAGGATCAGCAGCGCGCAGGTGCTGCGTCTGAATGTGCTCCGCAGTATAGCGGAGGCCGCGGATATAGCTTACGAACAGCTCTGGACCGAGAAAGAGTACAGCATGATCCGGGAGGATTTTGCCTCACGGGGCGAAAAGATCCTGAAAGTGCTTCCGATCACTCCGGAACAGGACGATATGCTGTTCAAACAGATCCTGTATCCGGATCGCTTCGACTTCCGAAGTGCCGCATTCCTTCAGGTGG
Organism: uncultured Clostridia bacterium; assembly: GCA_946183095.1. Taxonomy (GTDB): domain Bacteria; phylum Bacillota; class Clostridia; order Oscillospirales; family Ruminococcaceae; genus Ruminiclostridium_E. The sequence goes on from CAMHBE010000127.1 coordinate 1,808, forward strand.
ACAGTCCCTTATCAGAGAAGGATCTGCGCGAGGTGCTGGATATAGTTTCCGAGGAGAACGAAGCTCTGCGCTCCGCTATCGTATTCCATGATGTCGGGGTAATACAGCAGGTCATCACGGACAGGAAGATACCGCTGGAGATCTCGGACAGCGAAGCTATCGGGTCCCGCGAGATGCTTGATACACAGAACCGGCTTCTGTGCTCTCCGACTGACCTGCAAAGGACCTGTCCTGTACAGGTGATATATCTGCGTACAGAAGGCAGGTATATGCTGTGCGTACTTACAAACCGCACAGCTTTCGATCAGACGAAGCGCAGCGTCTTTCTGGCGCGGCTGATGGGTCTGCTGGAAGAAAGATATCCGGAAGATGAGGCAATACGCGGGTGGTGTGAGCTGCTGGAGGAGAGCCTTACGGAAAGCACGGGCGATGCCGCCGAACACAAAGGTGAGATAAGCACGGAAAAGCCGTCGGATATCTGCGTATATTCGGAAAACGATGGTCCGAAGACAGTATTTATCCACACTGCGAACACCGGCAGTTCCGCATACTACCGTCTTGCGGCAAGGATCGGCAGCAAGGTTTCATTCTCGGTCATCGAGCCGTTCAATTTGTATCATCAGGATGAAGCGCGTTACGGCATAAAACAGATCGCGGAAAAATATATAGAGATACTGAAAAGCAGACAGCCGCAGGGACCTTATATCCTCGGCGGCTGGTGCTACGGCGGTGTGATCGCGCATGAAATGGCTTGTCAGCTTGAAAAAGCGGGAGATGATGTACGGTATCTGTTTTTGTTGGACTCACACGCAACCACGAACGAACAGCTGCGTAGCTCCTTCAAAGCCATGAGTATGCAGGTCGATCGCACATACTTTGAAACAAGTCCGCTGTTCGCGGATCTCAGGGAAGCCGGAATGCTGGAGGCCGTAATACAGAACTCGATGCACTCATCGGAAGATATGATGAATCATGACCCGTCCGTTTTTCACGGGAATGTACTGTATTTCAAGCCCGATCAGATCCCGTCCGGCATATCCGAGGAAAGCCGTCGGTACTGGAAGAGAATGATGGGATTTGAAGCTGGGAACTACGAGCGGTATTGTGAGCCGGACAAACTCCGTATCGTTCACACACCGCATGAGCATGACCTGATGATGGACGACCCGTCACTTAACATCATCGTACCGGAAATGATGAAGGCAATAGAAGAAAGCAAAAAGGAGTAAAACACGATGAAAATTGAAAAAGAGATCAACGGAAGCTGCGCGACACTCATTCTCAGCGGCTGGATGGACACGGTGAACGCGCCGCTTATGGCGGCAGCGGTAGATGAACTTGGCACCGGGATAAGCGAGATCATACTTGATATGTCAGGGCTGGAGTATATGTCTTCCGCGGGCATCCGACAGATCATCGCCACACATAAGCGAATGGACGGCGCACTGACGCTGAAAAATGTGCCGTCGGTGATAATGGATGTATTCAACACACTGGGAATTGCCGGCAAACTGAATATAGTATCATGACAGAGGTATGCAGCAGCATAATAATATGAAGATAAAAGCATCGATTCTGGCGCGCATCGCGCTGCTTCTCCTGACTTCACTTTTACTCTCGTCGGCGGCAGTGCTTATTTTCAGCAACAACTATATAATGCAAATTGCAGAAGTACAGAGCAATGAAATATCCACAGTGGCTGCCGAAGCCGCTCTGACCGCGATAGATTCCGGAAAAGATATTGATGCCATGTATCACGATGAGACATTCCGTGAGTATATTCGTCAGACATTCCGCGGTATATGCAAAATAGCTACCCTCAGATATTTGTACCTTTATACGGTCGAAGATGACGGATACAGGCATTACATACTCTGCGCAGCGGATAACGACGAGGACGACGAACGGGTAAAGGTCGATTTCAGCTTAGGCACCATACACCGGACATCGCTTTATGAAGCAGAGAAAAATGTTCTGAACGGGACCAAGACAACTGATTATGAGATCATCGTCAACAATTACGGGTGTGTCTGTACCACGTTCACACCCGTATATGACAGCGAAAACAGGATCATAGCCCTGATCGGTGCCGACGACTCGATAGAAGATCTCAGTGTAATTGCCACACACTACCTGATAAATATACTGCTGCTCGGATTCATCATCTTCTCCGTTTCTTTTGTTCTGGCTCTGCTGCTGATAAGGCATTCAGTGACGCTCCCGATAATGGCATTGTCACAGCGAATGAGAATCTTTGCCGCCGACAGGAAGGTAAACACCGATGCCCGAAAACGTAAAACGATATACCGTGATGAGGTCACCGACATTGAGAATGCCTTTGAAAAGATGACCATAGATATCAACAACTACGTCAGTGATATAGAATCCCTGACAAGGGATCGCGTCTATACGCAGACACAGCTTGATGTGGCAATGAAGATACAGAGCGGTATCGTTCCGCGTGAATACGCGCTGTCGGACGACAGGTACGATATATTCGGATGTATGAACGCGGCGCGGTCTGTCGGAGGGGACTTCTACGATGTCTTCCGGCTTGAAAACGGAAATATAGCAATCGTTGTGGGTGACATTTCTGACAAAGGTATCTCGGCAGCTTTGTTTATGGCAATGGTAAAGACAAACATAAAAGAGAAGCTGAAAGCGGGACGCAGGCTCGCCGATACACTCAATCTTGTCAACCATGAGCTTTGTGCTTCAAATCCGGGAAATATGTTTGCGACTGTTTTTGCACTTACGCTTGATCCGGAGACCGGGATCGTCACTTATGCGAACGCGGGTCACGAACCTCCTCTGCTTCCGGGAAAAGATCCCTCATATCTCCGGATAAAGAAGAATATTGCCATAGGACTTTTTGAGGACTCGGATATCGTTGAGGAAAAGCTCGTACTGCACGACGGAGACGGTATCTTACTATATACAGACGGCATAACCGAGGCGATAAACGCCGATAAACAGCAATACGGCAGGGACAGACTAAGAGAAGTGATCCAGCGCAGATACATGGAGGATCCCCACTGCTGTAGTGCAAAGGTGCTCGCAGATGACGTTATAGCTGATATCGGCGCATTCACCGACGGAGCAGAACAGTTTGACGACATCACCTGTCTTGCGGCGATCTATAAGGATCCCGGATATGATACAGCGATGCTTACCCCCGACCTCAGATCCTTTGAAACAATAAAAAACACGATACTGTCGTGTATGGACGAAAGCGACTTTACCAAGATCATCATCCTCGTCTGCGAAGAGATCTTCACAAATATCGTGAATTATTCGGGCGCTGACAGCATCAGCTTCGGCTGTAAACACTGCGGGAACACTTGGATGATAACATACACCGACAACGGTTCGGAGTATGACCCGGTAAGTGCCGAACATGATGTCCCCCAATTTGAAAAAATGGATCAGGGCGGAATGGGCGTGATATTGGCGCGCATGAGATCAAAAGAAATGATCTACAACCGCATCAACGGAAGCAATGTGCTGACAATGGTATTTGACACAGGCTGCATCCTCCCCTGACCGAGGAATTGAAGGCTTCAAACCGTGAGAAATCAGTAACATCGGTATATAACGTACCCCCTGCAGGTAGTGACCGTATAAACCCGATCAACACGACCTACACGATAGACAGAAAGACCGCGAAGGGACAAGACCAGAACGGCAACACCGTAGATCTCACGCAGTTTAAGGACGGCACACCCTCCGACCCCGACGAGCCGGAAACATACGAGACCGGTTCCTTTGCTTATCAGCGCCGTCTGATGAAGTTTGAGAACGCGCTTTTCGGTGTTCGGTACATGGGTGCGGATGACCCCGCGATAGATATGAAAGAAAAAACGGAACATCTTGTCGATATCCTTAACAAGACGGGAACTGGCGAAGCGCTCGGTCTGTATATCGGCTATCCGGAAGAGAATATCGTTCAGACCCCAAACGGCCGCTGGCTCTATTTTATCATTCCGCGTAGCAACGACTATAAAGTCGAGGTGAAAACGGAAGGCGATGACGGAGAAACGATCTACAGCGGCGACGGAGGACCAATCATCCTGAAATGCGGGGGAAGTTACCCCGACTCGTCTGATTGTACGGTATATATCACCGACCCTGACGGAAAGACAATCTCGTGGCGTCCAAGACTTATAGGTGACTTCGACCTTGTACATGGGGTCGAGTACGGTCACATCGACAGACACCAAGCCGACGGGATTATTCATGATTTTTCGGATTATAACAATACGCACGCTATGGGTTGATTGCTTTTTATCATATCAATATTTCATAGAAAAAGACCGTCGCGAATAAGCTGACGGTCTTTGAATAAAATCGGGGATAAAAACCTTGAAATAATAGCAAAAATCT
>CAMHBE010000128.1 GCA_946183095.1 uncultured Clostridia bacterium
TTGACACGGACGGATAAATGTATTATAATAGTAACAGTCAGGAAATGCCGCGGCGGATGCGCAGATATCCCGCCGGCGGAAAATCACCCGAAAGGACTGATGTACCATGTCCGAGCACTACAACGAGCGGAACGCAAGGCAGAAATACCAGAAGGTAAAAAGCCCTACCACCGTCGAAGACCAGATAGAGAAGCTGCGCAGCAGAGGCTGCATCATAGAGGACTACGACCACGCGGTCTGTGCGCTGTCCAACATAAACTACTACCGCCTTGCGCACTATTTCGCCATATTCCTCGAAACAAAGAGCCGTTACCGCGAAGGCACCAGCTTTGAAGCGGTGATGCACATTTACGACTTTGACAGGATGATGCGCTCGCTGCTTCTTACAACGCTGGAGGAAGTCGAGATAACCATGCGTGCGAACATCTCCAACTACCACGCGCTGAAGTACGGCGCTCTCGGGTATCTGAACGAATCGAGCTTTGATCCGCATCATAACCACAAGGCGTTTCTCAAAAAGATAGACCGCATGATCGAGAACAACACCGGCGAGCAGCTCGTTACCCACCACATGAAGAAGTACGGCGGCGCTTTCCCGCTGTGGGTAATAATGGAACTGTTCAGTTTCGGCAATCTCAACACCTTTTTCGGTGACATGAAGACCGAGGACAAGCGAGCTGTCGCGGACACGGCATTCGGCTTGCCGTACCGCTGTGTGGAGAACTGGATGCAGTGCCTGTCGGAGCTGCGCAACCGCTGTGCTCATTTCAACCGAATCTACGCAAACCCGTTCTCCATGGTGCCAAAAGCTATCCCCGGAATGGAGCGCACCATGTCGGATACTCTGTTCGATTACATACTTATATTAAAGCAGCTTTTCCCGCGCAACGAGATATGGAACAACACATTTGCCGCGAAGCTGACGCTGCTGATAGCCGAGTACAGCGAGGTCATCGACCTGTCGTATATAGGATTTCCCGAAAACTGGCAGGATCTGCTGATCGACAAGGAAGAGCGCCCGGAATGAGTGATGCGAAAATATTGACAAAAACAAAATATTGTGTTATAATACAAGATGATTATTTTTTTACGGAGGACACCCAAAATGGAAAAAGAACAGTTTCTTGAAGTTTACAGGCATTCCCTCGCCCATATACTCGCAAAAGCAGTCATAGAGATATACGGCAAGGAAGTGCAGTACGCGATAGGTCCGCAGATAGCGGACGGCTTCTACTACGATTTCACCTTCCCGGAGGGAGTAAGCATCACCACCGAGGATTTCCCGAAGATCGAGGAGAAGATGCACGAGATCATCAAGCGCCGCGAGGACTGGAAGCGCGAGGAGATCTCCAAAGCGGATGCCGCAAAGATGTTCGCGGGACAGAAGTTCAAGTCCGAGATCATCAGCGAGCTTTCCGACGACGAGACTATAACCATATACTACACAGGTGATGATTACGTTGACCTGTGCAGAGGTCCTCACGTTGCAAATTCGCAGGAACTCATGGGCGCCGCTTTCGAGATAAGGAGCGTTTCGGGCGCATACTGGCGCGGCGACGAGCACAACGACTCTCTTGTGCGCATCTACGCTTACGCGTTCCCGGACAAGGCTGCGCTCAAACAGCACAAGCAGCTCATCAAGGAAGCTCTCGAACGCGACCACAAGAAGATAGGCAAGGAGCTCGAACTCTTCATGTTCGACCACACCGCACCCGGTATGCCTTTCTGGCTGCCCCGCGGCTGGAAGCTCTTCAACACACTGCTGTCATACTGGAGAGAGATACACGAAGAACACGGCTACACCGAGATATCGGGTCCCGTGATCTCCAAGAAGGAACTGTGGGTAACTTCCGGTCACTGGGCGCACTATGTTGACGGTATGTTCATCATACCCGGCGAGAGCGAGGACGACCCCGATACCTACGCGCTCAAACCCATGAACTGCCCCAACGCCATAAAGGTATATATGAACAAGCAGCGTTCCTATAAGGAACTGCCTGTCAGAATAAATCAGGTCGATACTATCCACCGCAAGGAGAAATCCGGTGAGCTGAACGGTCTTTTCCGTGTGCAGCTTTTCAGGCAGGACGATGCGCATATACTTGTTACCGAGGAGCAGATCGCCGACGAGATCGCCGATATCATGAGCATAGCCAAGCAGCTCTATGATACATTCGGTCTTACCTACAGCGCGGAGCTCTCCACACGTCCGGATGATTACATGGGCGATATAAATGTGTGGAACAAGGCTGAGGACGACCTCAAGGAGATACTTGAGAACCTGTTCGGCAAGGACGGTTATGAGCTCAACGAGGGTGACGGCGCATTCTACGGTCCGAAGATCGACCTCAAGATGAAGGACGCTCTCGGCAGAGAATGGCAGACAGGTACGATACAGCTCGACTTCCAGCTCCCGCTCAACTTCGGCATGAAGTACATCGCACAGGACGGAAGCGAAAAGCAGCCCGTCATGATACACCGCGCGATATTCGGTTCCTTTGAGAGATTTATCGGTATCATCACCGAGAACTTCAAGGGTATGTTCCCGTTCTGGCTCAATCCGTACCAGGTCGGTGTAGTTCCGATCAGAACAGAGCATAACGAGTATGCGAAGAAGGTATTCTCCGAACTGAAAAAGAACGGCATCAGAGCCGAGATAGACCTTGCGGACGACAACATGAACAACAAGATAAAGAAGTTCAAGAACTACAAGGATCCGTACATCGTTATCGTCGGCGACAACGAAGCGGCTAACAATACCGTTTCCGTGAATATCAGAGGAAACAAGAAGATGAATGATGTTCCGCTGGATAAGTTCATCGCGATATGCCGCAAGATGAATGAAGAGAAGCCTCTCGATATCATCGAGAGTATTGAGTAAGGATGGTGAGTAAAGTGTCGAGTAAGGAATTTAATTTATTGGTATCACTTTTGATCGAGATGTTGAAAGACGGTAAAACAGATAAAGCAATTGAACTGCTTGAAGAAGCTAAAGGTAAGGAAGATAATAAAAACAACTCCAGTGACAAATGAAAAAAGAGATAAAAGAGTATCTCGCGGAAACGGAGATACGCATAAGAGGGAAAGAGGGCATAGATGAGCGGTTCCTTGCGGAATTGCTCACACGAATAGGGTTTTACCAGCATGAGCGTCTTGTTCACCTTATCGTGACAATGACCTTCGCGGTGATGACTGTGCTGTCGTTCTTTATGCTCGTCACACATTACTCTTTGCCGGTATTGCTGCTGTCACTGCTGTTTCTCGGACTTGTGATACCGTATATCTGTCACTATTATTTTCTGGAAAACAGCACGCAGAAGCTGTACAAACTCTATTATGAGGCTCTTGATATTTCCGAAAAGCAATAACAAGAGAAGCTCCGGGGAGCAGCCCGGAGCTTCTTTTTTATTGACCGAACAGACCGAAAACATAGTCCCGCGTTACCGCGAATATCTCCCGCAGCCAGTAGCTCGGCATGGTGATGAGCACCGATGAGGGGTCGGGGTAAATGCCCGATGCGTCAAGCCCCGCAAGTTTCGCCTGCCGCACACCGCGGTAAATGTGATAACATTCGCTCACTATGACTGTGTTGGTCGGGAGGTTTTCCCGGGCAATTATCGCTGCAGCGTACTTTATATTCTGTTCGGTGTTTACAGAGCGTTCCTCGGTGTATATCCTGTCGGACGGGATCCCGTGATCTATGAGATACCGCCGCATAGACACGGCTTCGGGCTCGATCTCGTCGCCGCCCTGCCCGCCTGCCGCGATGCACACGGTGTCGGGATGAGCGCGCATATATTCGATAGCTTTTTGAAGCCGCAGTTCAAGCATTGCCGAAGGATAGCCGTCTATCGTCTTGCAGCCGAGTATGACCACTGTCTGCGGTGTGCCGCCGTCTGTTGCCGAGACTGCAACGGCGGTATTCTCTCCATGTATCATTTCCGAGGTAATAAACACGGATACAACAGCGCAGTATGCGGCGAATACCGTAAGTCCGCCGGCAAGCGCAGGTGCAAGAAAGCCTGCGGAGCCTATCTTTTTAATACGCGGGTAGAATACGGCAAGGACAATAGATAAAATGCAGAATATGCTGCCTATCACATTCCCGTGGTTTATCTGATCGAGGCTCATTGTGAACAGAAATGTGTAAAGCAGAAAACCGCAGACTATTACAACGGCGATCCTGACAATAATTGCTATTACCTTTTTCACTTTCATTTTATATTTTATATGAAATAGTTATTTTGTTATGATATTCTATCTGCTCCTGTGACCGGTCGTTACCTTTTTGTCAAGGGTTTCCAAAAACAATTTTTCTTCTGTTATCTGTGGAAAAATTCTTTTCGGACCCTCCCTTGACAAAAAGGTTGCGGCGTGGATGGCAATACCACCGACGGGCTGGGTGGGAAGCAAGAACAAGATGCGCCCCGTCGCGTTATCCATTGTACCACGCCGCACCACTCCCTGTGCTGTGCAGACTTGCGGTCTTGCCCCCCTCGGGGCGAATAAAAAGCAAGACTATAGGCGCGGTCGCAGGTTTCGGTTTGCAGAAACGACTGGCGCGTGTAAGCGAGTGGCGCTTGCCACCCTCGTGGCGAATAAAAATCAAGATCGGGTGCTGCATCATCTCAACGCTTTCGGTTCCTTTGGCGTCCAAAGGAACTGGGTCGGGAGTTTGAGGGGAGGGCAAAGCCCTGCCCTCATGCGCGTATGCGCTGTCTCAGGCACAGCGGTCTTCTCACTTTGCACAGAGCTTCTTGAAACGCTCCATTGCTTCTTTGGTGTTTTCGAGCGTGTTGAACGCGGTCAGGCGGAACCAGCCGTCACCGTTCTTGCCAAAGCCCTCGCCGGGAGTGCCGACAACTTCCGCTTCGTTAAGCAGCTTGTCGAAGAAATCCCAGCTCCCCATGCCGAACGGGCAGCGGAACCAGATGTACGGGGAGTTCTTGCCGCCTGTGTACTTTATGCCGAGTTCGTCGAATGTGTCAGCCATGACCTTTGCATTCTGCATATACTTCTCAATGACTTCGTGGGTCTGCTTCTGTCCTTCTTCGGTGAATACGGCTTCTGCAGCGCGCTGTACAGGGTATGCAACGCCGTTGAACTTGCTGCCCTCGCGGCGTATCCACAGGTCGCGGAAAGAATGTTCCGAACCGTCGGGAGCTTTCAGCATAAGTTCTTTCGGGATAACGGTATAGCCGCAGCGAACGCCCGTGAAGCCCGCAGTCTTTGACAGTGAGCATATCTCGATAGCGCATTTGCGGGAACCCTCTATAGCAAAGATCGAGTGAGGGATATCCGGGTCGTGGATAAATGCTTCATACGCGGAGTCATAGATGATGACAGCGTCGTTTGCGATAGCGTAATCCACCCATTCTTTGAGCTGTGCCGCCGTATATGCCGAACCTGTGGGGTTGTTCGGGGAGCAGAGATAGATGATGTCGGCGTGTACGCTCTTGTCGGGCATTGCAGCAAAACCGTTGCTCTCGTCGGAGTTCGCGAAAATCACCTTTCTGCCGCCCATAACGTTAGCGTCAACGTAAACGGGGTACGCAGGGTCGGTTATAAGCACGGTATTGTCGGCTGCAAGGATATCGCCGATGTTGCCGCAGTCGGACTTAGCGCCGTCGCTTATGAGAACTTCTTCGGCTGCAACATCCGCGCCGTTCTTCTTGTAGTAAGCCGCGACAGCTTCACGGAGAAAATCGTAGCCGAGACCGCTGTCTTCATAGCCGCGGAATGTCTCCTTGACGCCCATTTCCTCGGATGCCTTTTTCATCGCGTCAACAACGACGGGAACAAGCGGGAGCGTTACGTCGCCTATACCCATTCTGATGATCTTGTTGTCGGGGTGTGCAGCTATGTACTCGCGCACGCGCTTGCCGATCTCGATAAAGAGGTAGCTCTTTTTGAGCTCCAGAAAGTTTGCGTTCATTTTTGCCATGATGTTGTTTCCTTTCCTGCAAAAAATAAAATTTGACATAATACATTATACCACATCCGACGTGATTTGAAAATACTTTTTGAGTGAAATTTTGATTAAATTTTGAATTTCCGACGATAATGATATTGCATCAACATATCGGAGGGAACATACCATGACACAAAAAGAAAAATATCTACATTTGCGGTCCACTTCTGGATGTGGCGCA
>CAMHBE010000129.1 GCA_946183095.1 uncultured Clostridia bacterium
CTTCTCGCTATCGCTCACGAGGCGGGCGTTGACATCACCATTGACGACATCGACGCAATGAGCCGCAGGATACCGCAGATATCCAAGCTCAACCCCGCAAGCAGCATCTTTATCGAAGACCTCAACGAAGTCGGCGGCATACAGGCGGTGCTGAATGAGCTTGCAAAGAAAGACCTCATCGACCTCGACGCGCTCACCGTCACGGGAACGCAGCGCGACCGCCTTGCAAAAGCAAAGAGCGCGGACGGCACCGTGATACACCCGATAGATGCGCCCATACGCAAGGACGGCGGTATCGCGATACTCAAAGGCAATCTCGCTCCCGAAGGCGCAGTTGTCAAGCAGGGCGCGGTAAAGCCCGAAATGATGGATTTCACAGGCACCGCGAAGGTATTCGACGGTGAACAGGAAGCCTATGACGCGATACTGGGCGGCGGCATACAGGCGGGCGATGTGGTAGTTATCCGCTACGAGGGTCCGAAGGGCGGTCCGGGAATGCCGGAAATGCTCTCGCCTACCGCAGCTATCGCCGGTAAAGGACTTGACGGAAGCGTTGCGCTGATAACCGACGGACGTTTCAGCGGTGCGAGCCGCGGCGCTTCTGTGGGACACGTTTCTCCCGAAGCCGCGGAGGGCGGTCTTATCGCATTTATCGAGAACGGAGACAAGATACACATTGATATCCCGAACCGCAGTCTCGAACTGCTCGTTGACGATGATACTATCGCAAAGCGCAGAGAAAAAGGCATCAACCCGCCGAAGGAGCTCACCGGTTATCTGAAGCGCTATGCGAAAGTTGTCCGCAACGCTTCCGTCGGCGCAGTATTCGAGGATTGAGAGCGGGCTTGACCGCAGGAAAGGCGGTAAGTGGATTGACAGAAAATGAAAAAAACAGAAGGTGCCGTGAACTGCCTGTTCTTACAGCCTGTAAAACAAAATGGGAGGGCGGGGAGTCGCAGCTCCCCTGTCCCATTTATGATGACAAGGTGAAGCAATGGGAAATGAAGCTGTATTCCCTCGAACTCACGGACCACAACTACAGAGAAAATTATAAATCGTGCAAAGATAAAGAAGTAAATGAACTCACGCGGGATGAGATACTGACGATAATGACCCACACTATCCGCACAGAACGTTTTGTCACCGGCACGATCGCACACGCCCTTGAAGACGGCACTCTCGGACAGATGTCCGTGCGGCTGCATGAACTGACCGCGGAAACCGATATTGCATAATAACTTAAAAAAAAGACCTGCAAAAATCATTCTCAACGCTTTCGCTTCCTTTATCGGACAAAGGAAGCGGTGAGGGAGTCTGAGGGAGAGACCGATGCAGCAAACATCAAACGTCTCTTCCTCAAACGCAGCGCCCTCTCAAACATGAGCTGCCTCTGAAAACATGGATAAATTCGTATTAAGATCACCATACAAACCTACAGGCGACCAGCCGCAGGCTATAGACAAGCTCGTCGCAAGCATCGAAGCGGGCAACCGTGAACAGGTGCTGCTCGGAGTCACCGGCTCCGGCAAGACTTTCACAATGGCGAACATCATCGAGCGGATAAACCGCCCGACGCTTATTCTTGCGCACAACAAAACGCTTGCCGCACAGCTCTGCACCGAATTCAGGGAGTTCTTCCCCGATAACGCGGTGGAATACTTTGTATCGTACTACGACTATTACCAGCCGGAAGCATACATCCCGTCCACCGACAGTTACATCGAAAAAGACAGCGCGATAAACGACGATATCGACCGCCTGCGGCACTCCGCGACATTCTCGCTCGCCGAACGCCGTGATGTTATAATAGTATCTTCCGTTTCCTGCATCTACAGCCTGGGCTCGCCGGAGGAATACCGCTCAAACACAGTTTCTCTGCGCAAGGGCGCGGAATTCGGACGGGACGAGCTTGTAAAAAAGCTCATTTCCATGCAGTATGAGCGCAACGACGTGAACTTCATCCGTAACAAGTTCCGTGTCCGCGGCGATACCGTCGAGATATTCCCCGCAGGCGCCACGCAGGAGAACGCCATTCGCGTGGAGTTCTTCGGCGACGAGATCGACCGCATATCCGAATTTGAAGTCGTGACGGGAGCAACAAAGCGCGAACTCGTCCACGCCGCAATATTCCCCGCGTCACACTACATCGTGGGACGTGAAAAGCTCGAAGCAGCACTGAACGACATCGAGGAGGAAATGGAGCAGCAGGTTGAGAAGTTCACCGCCGAACACAAGCTGATAGAAGCACAGCGCATAGCCGAACGCACAAAGTACGACATGGAGATGCTGCGCGAGATCGGTATGTGCAAGGGGATAGAGAACTACTCCCGGGTATTGGCGAGACGCGCTCCCGGCAGTACCCCGATAACCCTCATCGACCACTTCCCGAAAGACTTTCTCCTGCTCGTTGACGAGAGCCATGTCACACTTCCGCAGGTGCGCGGTATGTACGGCGGGGATTCCGCACGAAAGCGAAACCTCATCGACTACGGTTTCCGTCTTCCGAGCGCTTACGACAACCGCCCGCTGAACTTCGACGAGTTCTACGGCAAGATAAATCAGGCGGTGTATGTTTCCGCCACCCCCGGTCCTTTTGAAAAAGAACACGCCGCGGTAGTTGCCGAACAGATAATCCGCCCCACCGGTCTCGTGGATCCCGAAATAATCGTGAAGCCCACCGACGGGCAGATAGAAGACCTCGTTTCCGAAGTGAACAAGCGCATCGAGCGAAACGAGCGTGTCCTCGTCACCACCCTCACAAAGAAAATGGCGGAGGATCTCACAAAATACCTCGAACGTCTCGACCTCAAAGTCCGCTATATGCACCACGACGTTGACACTATCGAACGTATGGAGATAATACGCGACCTGCGTCTCGGGGAATTTGACGTTCTCGTGGGCATAAACCTGCTGCGTGAAGGTCTTGACCTGCCGGAAGTCTCCCTCGTGGTGATACTCGACGCGGACAAGGAGGGTTTCCTGCGCAGCGAATCCTCGCTCATACAGACGATAGGACGTGCCGCGAGAAACGCGGGCGGTCAGGTAATCATGTACGCCGATACCGTCACCGACAGTATGGAACGCGCTATCACCGAGACGAACCGCCGCCGCGAGATACAGATGAAGTACAACGCCGAACACGGCATAGTTCCCAAAACTATCATAAAAGAAGTCCGCGACATCATCGACATCTCCGCAAAGAGTGAAAAGGTCGGCAAGAAGCCTAAGTCCAAGCTCACAGCAAAAGACAAGGAAAAGCTGATAACTCAGTACACCGCAATGATGAAAGAAGCCGCGCGGGTGCTCGACTTCGAGCAGGCGGCTTACTTCCGCGACAAGATAAAAGAACTGAAAGGCGGGAAGTGACCTGCCGCTGCGACAGGCGCGGAGCGCGCAGGGGCGCAGCCCTCTGCGAGCGGAGCGTAAAAAAACGCGCCGTTCATGACGCGAAGCGGAATGAAGCAGGCGCGTATGCCATTCGCGGGTTCAATGCCCGCGAATGGCAGGGCTGCTGCGGGCAGCATTGCTGTCCCGCAGCAGCAGTGAACAAGCCGATAAAGGAGCAGAGAAAATGTCAGAAGCAGACTGTATTAACGGTGCCGTCCCGATCGGTGATACGAAGATGCACTATGTTCGCTTCGGCAGCGGCGCGAAAAACGTTGTCATCATACCGGGGCTGTCCGACGGACTCACCACCGTAAAAAACAAGGCATTCCTGCTTGCAAAGCCGTACAGACCTTATTTCGACGACTTCACTGTATATATATTCAGCCGCAAAAACGATATGCCGGAGGGATACTCAATATCGGATATGGCAGACGATCAGGCAGCTGTGCTGAAAGCTCTCGGCGCAGAAAACGCCTTTGTGCTCGGTGTATCACAGGGAGGCATGATCTCGCAGTTCCTTGCTGCCCTGCATCCGGAGTGCGTTCGTGCGCTGGCACTGACAGTCACCGCGCCTTATGCGAATGATGTGCTGCGGGCGGCAGTCGGAAGCTGGGTAGAAACGGCAAAGCGCGGCGACCATAAAACGCTGATGCGCGATACTGCAGAGAAAAGCTATTCCGACGCATACCTCTCGAAACACCGCATACTTCTGCGGCTGCTCGGACTGATCGGAAAGCCCAGAACATACGAGCGTTTTTTCCGGAACGCCGACGCTATCCTGAATTTCGACGCGCGTCCGGTGCTTGACCGCATCACCTGTCCGGTGCTGATAATAGGCGGAGAACGCGACAAGACCGTCGGTACCGATGCGGCGGGAGAGCTGCACGAGCTTATTGCGGGCAGCAAGCTGCACATATATGAAGGAGCGGGTCATGCCGCATACGAAGAAGAGAAGGACTTCAACAAGCGTGTTTTCGGCTTTTTTGACGAACAGGGGGCGAAGATATGACAGAAACCGTTCGCCCGGATAACGGCATAAAAATCCTGAACAGGGACGCGGTGAAATATATCGCCGTATTCTTCATGTTCTGGGGGCATCTGTTCGCGTGGACGACGCTTATGCACGACCCCGCTCTGACAGACCCGTTTGCGGTGATGCCGCTGTGGATGAACGTTATATCACACGCGTCACTGCTGTGCCCGCCCATAATGTTCTTCTTCATCGCGGACGGCTGGAAATACACCCGTGACAGAAAGAGATACGCCCTGCGGCTGCTGATATTCGCCTGCATCACACAGCTCCCCGACTGGCTGTTATGGGTGCCGATACACGGGTGGTGGACGGCGAACGTCATATTCACGCTGCTGTTCGGACTTCTTGCGATAGCCGCGTGGGAGAGCAAGCTAAAACTTCCCCTGCGCATATTGCTTGTCGCCCTGTGCTCCGGCGCTACGTTCGCTATCTCAGCGGACTGGGAGATATTCGGCGTACTGATGATACTGTTCCTGCATATTTACCGCGACCGTCCGAAAGCTCGTTTTATCGCTTTTACCGCGGTCGCCTGTGTATGGAAAGGTATCGCTGTCGTGTGGCAGATAGCCGGCGGGGCTTTCGGCGGGGCGGCGATATTCAATGATACGCTCGACCTCGCGTTCGTCATGCTGGGATATCTCTGCATGACAGTGTTCTACAACGGGAAAAAAGGCAGACATCCCGTATTTGCAAAATGGTTCTTCTATGCTTTCTATCCCCTGCACTATATCGTGATATGGGCGGTGGGAACTTTCCTTTGACCCGGAAGTGAAAGCATGACAGAACGGAAGGAATGAAAAAAATGGCAAACGATAAAATAGTTATAAGGGGCGCAAAAGAGCACAACCTCAAAAATATAGATGTAACTATCCCGCGCGACAAGCTCATAGTATTCACGGGGCTGTCCGGGTCGGGGAAATCCTCTCTCGCCTTCGATACGATATACGCGGACGGTCAGCGCCGATATATGGAGAGCCTGTCTTCTTATGCGCGTATGTTCCTCGGACAGATGGAAAAGCCGAACGTCGAGAGCATCGAGGGCCTTTCCCCCGCGATATCCATTGACCAGAAAACGACATCCAACAACCCGCGCTCCACAGTCGGCACAGTCACCGAGATATACGACTACCTGCGTCTGCTCTACGCCCGCATCGGTGTTCCGCACTGTCCTGTATGCGGACGTGAGATAACCCAGCAGACTATCGACCAGATCGTGGATAAAATAAAGGAACTCGGCGAGGGTACGAAGATACAGGTGCTCGCGCCCATTGCAAGAGGACGCAAGGGCGAATACGCGAAAGACCTCGACAATCTGCGCAAGCAGGGTTTTGTCCGCGTGCGCATAGACGGCGAGATGCACGACCTCGACGAACCGCTGAAGCTCGCAAAGAACATCAAGCACAGCATAGAGGTTGTGGTCGATCGCCTTGTGGTGAAGCCTGATTTCGAGACACGTCTTGCAGACAGTCTGGAGACTGCCGGCAAACTCACCGACGGTCTTATCTACGTTGACGTTATCGGCGGCGAAGAACTGCATTTCTCGCAGAATTATGCCTGCCCCGAACACAATATAAGCATAGACGAGCTCGTTCCGCGTATGTTCTCGTTCAACAATCCCTACGGCGCCTGTCCGAACTGTACGGGTCTCGGAACGTTCCACCGCGTCGATCCGAACCTGATAAT
>CAMHBE010000130.1 GCA_946183095.1 uncultured Clostridia bacterium
TTCAAAATTTTTTCATCCCAATAACCGAATGAAAAAAATTTGGAGTACCCTTGACAAACAGTCACGGGCTGCGGTATAATTGCCGCGCCGAAGAGAGAGAAGCGCAGGACTTTCGTTTTTCCGCATCAATCTTCTCCGAGTTTCAGAGCCTTGTTGATATTTATTTTCTTGATAAGCGCGCCGAGGATAGCGAATCCGCCGCCCAGCATCACAATAATGATAACATACATTTTTATATAGTCGCTCTGTGCGGCTGCGACTCGGAATGGCGGTACCTGTTCGGCAGGTGTGTACATCGAGCGGAAAAGCGGTACGAACACATCACTCGCGATACCGCCTATGATGAACGACATTGCAAGTGATACGCCGGACACGAGTATCTGCTCATAAGCTATCATGCCGATTATCTCGCGGAAAGTCATGCCCATTGCGCGAAGTATTCCGAACTGCAATGTTCTGCTGCGGATGGACAATATCCAGTAAATCAGAAATCCGATCATAGTCATTATCATGATGACCACGAAACTCAGCGTCAGTGCGCCGTTCATGCCTTGCAGCTGCGGCTGATTTTTTATCGTTATGAGCTGCTGTGACGCGTCGCGGATACTCTCTATCGGTATATGCTTTTCGCGGATATCGTCATACAGCGCCCTGCTTGATGCGCCGTCTTTCAGCTTTATCCATACCTCATAAGGCTCCACGTCGGACACAGTGCTTGTATAATAGTAATTCATTATGGCGAAGCAGTTTACCGCATAGTTCATCACCAGCTCGGTATCTTCCTGCTCCTCGTCATTGCTGCGATTGCGCGACCCCTTTGTGGGTGCGGCAGTGACATTCGGGTTTATCCCCGGCCAGTAGTCCACCACCGCGAGCACAGGGGCGCTTATTTTCTGGTTGCCCGACCATTTCAGCTCAATGGTATCGTTCAGGTCTATCTCGTACTTATCCGCAAGCGGGCGGGAGATTATAACGCCGGAGGGGTACTCCTGCAAAGCCTTGACGTAGTTGAACCAATGTGCCGGCAGCAGGTCATTGCGGAACCATGCGGTCTGCGAGAACTTATAAGGCTCTATCGCCATGAGCGTAACGCCTTCCTCGGTCTGTTTGTCGAGGTACACCTTTGTTTTTTTGTTCACGAGGACTTTTGTTGCGGTCTCCACGCCTTCGAGCTGCTCGAACCGTTCAAAATCGCGCTCGATGTAGCCGAGCACAGTGGAGCTTCCGTCGGCTGATGTGGCTTCCTGCCAGTATTCGGTCAGCACAACGTCCGTGCCGTTGCCGTAGTATATCATGTCTTCTTTCTGATCGTTTATGGTGCGGGCGGTATTCGCGGAGAAAATGCCCAGCGAGAAAGTTACCACAAGGAACAGCATCAGAAAGCGCTCTCTGCCGCCCTGCGAACGGCATACCGTGGTTATCGCCATATACTGCGCGGGTGTCCACAGCGGCTTGAATATCAGATATATGAGGTTCAGCAGATATGGATATACGCGGATGAACAGCAGCCCCAGTCCGAAGATCAGGCAGGTGGAGAATATGAAGAACATCGGGTTTATCTCGCCGTTTCCGGTAACGGCAGTCTCCTCATTCGCGGTGTAGATGCTGTAGAACACGATAGCCGCCGCAATGAGCAGAAAGTCGATGCCGGTCTTTTCCCACAGCGACATCCTGACGACCTTTGTTTTGCTCTGCTTATACTGCACGATAGACAGCTTCGACGCGGGGATTATCGGTATCATGGTAGCCGCGAAGAACATCAGCACCGCTATGAGAGCGTAGAGTACAGCGCCGGGCGTGACTTTCGCGGAAATGCCAGTTCTGTTGACAAATTCGAGGAACCCGTCCGAAACGCCGAGAAACCTGCACATCAGCAAGCCGAGGAACGGTGCGCATACGAGCGTTGCCGCGCCGAGTATGCCCGCTTCGAGAGCGTACATCCCGAAGATCTGCAATGAGCTCGCGCCTCTGCTCTTGAAAACGGCTATCTCGTTTTTCTCCTGTTCAACGTTCAGTCTCGACACCATGAACAGGTAGAACGCCAGCATCACCATTGTCGGTATTTGCAGCACCCACAGTATGCCCGTCAGCTTTTCGGCTTCGAGGGCGTAGTTTTTCCATATATTCAGAACGCCCATTGAGAAAGTGCATCCGACAGTCGGGAAGAACTCCTTGTCCTCCTCGATAGCTGTCACGGCAAATCCGAGGTCGTTCATGTCCATTTTCTGATAGTCGAGCGAATACCGCACGGCGATGTTTACGGGTCGTATGTAGCCCCCGGCGGTAAGTTTATCAACGAAGCAGCCGTAGTCGATGATGAGTGCGGACGCGTAGGAATCCACACGCTCCGACCAGTAGATGTCGCCGGAGTCGGCAGCGTCGAAGGAACCCGTGACGTGCAGTTTCATCTCGCCGGCGGCGGTGTTGTTACCGCTGACGGTGTATGTTTCGCCGACCGAGATGCCGAGTTCCTTGAGGGCGGGTTCGGCGGCGATCACCTCGAACACACCGTCTCCGGCATCGCTGCCCTCGCGGTACATCTCGCCCTTTGTAATGCTGATGTGAGCGGCGATATCGGTCATTGCCGTGAGCTTTATGCGTTTTGCGGCAGTTCCCCGCGCGCTTCCCGTTTCGATATAGAGCATATTGTCGAAAAGGACGGTCTTTGAACTGCCGACGGGTATCGGCAGATAATCGACGCGTTCCTTCACCGTGACGGGAAGTTCTCCCGCAGTTTTAAGGCGCTCGGCGGCGCTCACCGAGTCAGCGAATGTGCGCTCCACGGCATAGATGCCCGGAAATTCCCCTGTGCCGAGCTGATATGACTCCATGTCCTTTATCAGCATTCTTTGCAGGGATGCGTCCATGTATATCGGCACGGAGCTCATCATGCCCGCTGCCATAAGAAATCCTATGAAAAGGCACAGCACCATCCACTTGGTCTTGCGCATTTTCCTGAACAGTAATGTAAACAAGTTATGTTCTCCCGAAATTATCTGATTATGACAGCTTCACCGGCTTCAAGCCCGCTGACTATCTCGACTTCCGTAGCGTTGGATATGCCTGTGACAACATCTCTGTCGGACTTTTCGCCGTTCTCATAGACCTGCACATAAGAGCGGTCTCCGTCGTTCTTCACGAGGTTTTTGGGTATGACCACGGCGTTTTCGGAGATCTGTTTTATCTTCCGTATCTCCGCCAGTGCGCCGAGATACGCGAAGGTCGGCTTTGCGGAAACGAAATCCGCGTTCAGAGCCTTTTTGTCGTCGGCACCGTCGGCTTTTGCGTCTTTGGGAGTATATGACACGGTGCAGTCATACGCGTCACCGTCTATCGTGACGGTAACGGCATCACCCTTGGTGAACTCCTTGTCGTCGCCGTCGAAGCTCGCCGCAACGTAAAGGTCGTCGGGATCGACTATCCGCGCGATGACCTTATACGGGTCGAACTCCGTACCCGGATCTATTTTGAAAACGTAGGACACCTGCCCGCTTATCGGTGCGTATATCTTTGCTCCCTCATACTGTGCCCGATACATTTCGAGGGTGCTTTTCGCTATCTCAAGGTCGAGCCTGTCCGTTTCCGAACCCGTGGAATTGTAACGCAGCTGTGCCGCCTGCACCGTAAGCTCCTGTATTTTAAGCTGGTATTCCAGCTCACCTACGTTCATCTCGGCAATTAAGTCGCCCTGCTCAACGAAGTCGCCCGCGCGGACATACACGGTCTTGATGCGTCCCGTATATGCCGTGAAGTAACATTCCGCCTCGGTCTTTGACTTGACATAGCCCGTAACGTTCACGGTGCTCTGTATGTCCTTTCTGCGGGCGGTGAAAGTGGAATACGCCACCTCGTCGGGGGATATGGTCGGCGGGTCGAGGAGCTGCTCTTCATCCGGGAAGAACCAGCACCCCGAGAGCGTTACCGCGGCAGCAAGCAGCAGAGCCGCCGCGCTTATCTTTTTAAAAGTCATGGTGATATCCTCATGGTCGCAAGATGTAAAATCATACTTGATAATAATAACATATCTTTGATTGTTTTTCAATAGAAGTATCCAAAATTACATAAAAATTTCACATGGCTGTTAAAATTTCAAAAAACCCTTGAAATTTCCCGTATATTGTAGTATAATAGAATAGATTTTGGTAATATCCGGCGGCATTTGTGGCCGACCGGCAGAAAAGGGGAAATAGACGAATGAATGTTCCTGCATTTATGATGCTTGCGGCAGAAGAAAAGCCCGCGCTCGACTGGAGCATGATCTGGTCAACGGTCATCACCGGCATCGTGGTGGTGTTCCTGATACTTATCATCCTGATAATCTTCCTTTCGATCTTCGGAAAGATCTTCAAGTCGCTCAATGACAGCCGCGACAAGAAGGAAGCAAAGAAAAAAGCCCAAAAGGCTGCGGCTGAGATAAAGCCGTCCGCCGCGCAGAAAGCTGCCGCGGCTCCCGTTCCCGACACTCCCGAAGAAGAGGAGTATGAGGAAGAGGACGACGCGGAGATCATTGCCGTCATTGCAGCCGCGATAGCCGCCTACGGTGAAGCGGAAGGCAGGCAGTACCGCATAGCAAGCGTAAAACGCAGCAAGACCCGCCGTTCCGGCTGGAGCAGCGCGGGTATCGCGGACAACACCCGCGGATTTATAAACTGAGGGAGGGGGAGATAAGAAATGACAGGCATTCTTGCGGCAACGGGCATTCCCGTTATAGACACATTCCTTAACACAGTCAGTGAACTGTGGCAGCAGTCCGCGTTCTGCAACATCACATGGCAGCAGGGCGTTATGCTGCTCATCTCGTTCTTCCTTATGTACCTCGCTATCGTAAAGCAGTACGAACCCATGCTGATGCTCCCTATCGCGTTCGGCATGGCGCTCACGAACATCCCCGGCGGCGAGCTTTTCCACCCGGAACTGTTCTTCGTCTCCGAGATAAACTTCGGTGAAGTGCTGCACAGCGGCGGCGTTCTCGACATCCTCTATCTCGGCGTAAAACTCGGTATCTTCCCGCCGCTGATATTCCTCGGCATCGGATGTATGACCGACTTCGGCCCCCTTATCGCGAACCCGAAGAGCTTCCTGCTGGGAGCTGCCGCACAGGGCGGTATATTCTTCACCTTCCTCGGGGCGTGTGCGCTGACGGCTACGGGAATAGTTGACTTCTCGCTCCCGCAGGCGGCTTCAATAGGCATCATAGGCGGTGCGGACGGTCCTACGGCGATATGGCTGACGAATGCGCTTGCTCCCGAACTTCTCGGCTCGATAGCGGTCGCGGCCTACTCGTACATGGCGCTGGTGCCGGTAATACAGCCTCCCATTATGAAAGCGCTCACCACACACAAGGAGCGCAAGGTCAAGATGGCTATGCTGCGCCCCGTTTCAAAGACCGAGAAGATCATCTTCCCTATCGCAGTTACCATTATAGTTGCGTTCATAGTACCTTCTGCGGCACCTCTGGTAGGTATGCTGATGCTCGGCAACCTCTTTAAGGAGAGCGGAGTTGTTGACAGACTTGTAAAGACCGCGTCCAACGAACTTATGAACATAATTGTCATAATGCTGGGAACCACGGTAGGTGCGACTGCGACAGCCGCGAACTTCCTCAGCATCCGTACAATAATGATCGTAGTGCTCGGACTTCTCGCGTTCTGTGTCGGAACAGCCTGCGGCGTTCTGCTTGCAAAGCTCATGAACAAAGTCACCGGCGGCAAGATCAATCCGCTTATCGGTTCCGCGGGTGTATCTGCGGTACCTATGGCGGCTCGTGTTTCTCAGAAAGTCGGACAGGAGGAGGACCCCTCGAACTTCCTACTCATGCACGCCATGGGTCCGAACGTTGCGGGCGTTATAGGTTCCGCAGTAGCGGCGGGCGCTCTGAAGGCGATCTTCGGATGATCTTGAACGACGTATCGTAACAAGCCTTAAAACTGAACTTTATTTTCGGAGTAAAGAATATAGCAAACGGCGGAACTATCATCACAGTTCCGCCGTTTCGGTCTGTCAAAAAACTATATCTGCATTCGATATCATTTCGGTGCAGCGTTAGGCTGCCGCAAGTCCAGAGCGCGCAGCTCTGGT
>CAMHBE010000131.1 GCA_946183095.1 uncultured Clostridia bacterium
TTCGAGCGTTACCGGAAAAGTAACTGGTATCACGAAGGCGCTGAATGTATTCGGAAAACTGCACGACGCGGTGATCATCGAAACATTACCCGAACAGGAGATCTCCGGGGATATCGCGCCTCCGGCGATAGGCAGCCGCGAGGATTTCATCGAAGCCGTGAAAAGAAGCGGTTCGGTGGGACTTGGCGGTGCGGGATTCCCGACACATATCAAGTTTGCGTATGACCATAAGACGGTAAGCATAGATACGCTCGTTGTGAACGGCGCAGAGTGCGAGCCTTATATTACCTCCGACTACAGGACATTCATAGAGGACGGGGAAAAGGTCGCCGACGGCATACGCCGCATAATGGAGTACCTCGGCATAAAATACGCGGTCATAGGCATTGAGTCCGATAAGCCGGACGCAATAAAGAAAATGACTGAGCTGACAGCTTCCGACACGGGAATATCTGTGAAAGCGCTTCCTTCGGCATACCCGCAGGGAGCGGAGAAGGTACTGATATACAATACCACGGGAAGAATGGTCTGCAAGGGGGAACTGCCGTCGTCGGTGGGTTGCCTTGTGTTGAACTGCTCAACAGTTGCGTTCATCTCGGACTACCTGAAGACCGGTATTCCGCTTATAAAACGTCGTATCACTATTGACGGGAACGCGGTGAAAAAGCCTGTGAACCTTATAGTTCCAATAGGGATGCTGTTAAAGGATATCATTGATATGACCGAGATAAAACAGCAGCCCGACCGCGTGCTTTTCGGAGGACCTATGATGGGAACGGCGGTGTACGAGCCGGACACTCCCGTGATCAAAACTATCAATGCCATATTGATGTTCGCGGATACGAAGAAATATGAACAGACAGCCTGCATAAAATGCGGACGGTGCGTGAGTGCCTGCTCTATGGGGCTCGTTCCCACAGACCTCGAATACGCATACGACACAAGAAACGCGGAACTTATGAAGAAGCTGCACGTTGAGATGTGCATGAACTGCGGAGCCTGCTCATACGTTTGTCCCGCTAAACGGAGCCTCTCCGAGAAAAACCAGCTGTCAAAGCTGTACCTGCGCGAGATCGCTGCAAATAAACATACGAAAGGCGAAAGCTGATGCCGGATCTACTTATAGAACCATCACCTCATATAAAATGCGCACTCACGACACAGAAGATAATGCTGAACGTCCTTATCGCGCTGCTTCCGGGAGTTATTGCGGGAACAGTGATATTCGGACTTCGGGCACTTGTTCTTGTTGTGCTCTGCGCGGCTTTCTGTGTTATATCTGAAATGCTGTTCAACGTCGTGACAAAACGCCGTCAGACCGTATCCGACCTTTCGGCTGTCGTTACCGGCGTACTGCTCGGCATGAACCTGCCGCCGTCGCTGCCGATATACATGGCGGCTATCGGTTGTTTCGCGGCTATCGTTGTGGTAAAACAGTTTTTCGGCGGTATAGGACAGAACTTTGCAAATCCCGCTATCACTGCAAGAATTATACTGATGCTTTCGTTCGGCAGATATATGACCACATGGACAGTGCCTTTCCCGTTCGGCAAAAGCGCCGCTGATGCCGTTTCTTCGGCAACTCCGCTTGCTGATCCCGAAACGATGCCGTCATATCTCGATATGTTCTTCGGCAACCGCGCCGGCTGCATCGGTGAAACGTGCATCGCCGCGCTGCTTATCGGCGGGCTGTATCTCATCATACGCGGCATCATCGACCCTGTAACGCCCGCTGCTTTCATCGGAACTGTCGCTGTACTGTCGTTTGTCGGAGGACATGATGTGCCAATGCAGCTGATGTCGGGCGGACTGGTGCTCGGCGCGTTCTTCATGGCGACCGACTATTCCACGACACCGATTACTCGCGGCGGAAGGCTGATATTCGCTGTCGGATGCGGACTGCTGACCTGTGCTATCAGGTTTTTCGGCATTTATCCGGAAGGTGTGTCGTTCTCGATACTGATAATGAACATATTTACACCGCTGATCGACAGGTACATAAGACCTAAGCCGTTCGGCATAAAAAAGGAGGCTGAAAAATGAACCTCCGACCCGCTATAGTGCTTACTGCGGTCACTACAATCGTTTCTGCTCTGCTGACGGTAACGCACAATCTGACTTATGTTGACACCTCCGGCGTGCTTACTGATAAACTCCGCAGCAAATGCACGGAGCTTATGGGGAGCGGCAGCTACACTCTGGTAGCCGACTGGCTCGAAGCAGGATATGATATTGCAAGACCCGACGATGTGGCTAAACTGATAAAAAAGGACGACGGCAGCATTGCGTTCGAGATAGTGACGAGCGGCTACAACAAGAACGGGCTCGATATGCTTGTCGCGATGAATGCGGACGGCAGTGTTTCCGGTATTGCCGTAGTATCGCTCACGGAAACTCCCGGTCTCGGCTCGAACGTCAATGACGCGGAGTTTCTTTCGCGTTTTGAGGGGATATCCGATGAAGCCGTTATCGTAAAGAAAACACCTTCGGCAGATAACGAAGTTGAAGCCGTTACCGGCGCAACTTACTCGTCAAAGGGCGTTGCGGCGGCAGTCAATGTTGCTGTACGGACGTTTGCGGAAATGGGGGCGGGAAAATGAGCTATATTAAGGAATTTACAAAAGGGCTCATTAAAGAGAACCCCAATCTTGTCATGCTGCTCGGTATGTGTCCGACGCTCGCTGTCACCACCATGGCTGTGAACGGGCTCGGCATGGGGCTTGCAACGACATTCGTGCTTGTGTGCTCGAACCTTGTGATATCGCTGCTCAAAAAAGTCATACCCGATACTGTGAGGCTGCCTTGCTTTATCGTGATAATCGCGGGATTTGTCACGTTTGTCAGCATAATGCTCGATTCGTTCCTGCCGGAGCTGTCCGAAGCGCTCGGCGTGTTCCTGAGCCTTATCACGGTGAACTGCATCATACTCGGCAGAGCGGAGATGTTCGCCTGCAAGAATAAAGTGATACCGTCGATACTTGACGGGCTCGGCATGGGACTGGGATTTACCATGTCGCTCATTATCGTCGGCTCGGTTCGGGAACTTCTCGGAACGGGAAAGATATTCGGCATAACTGTGATGCCCGACCTTATCCAGCCGATGACGATATTTATACTGCCTGCGGGCGGATTTTTCACCCTCGGCTGTGTTATCGCGGTAATCGGTGTCATAACAAAGAAAAAGCCGAAGAACGTCGGCTGTGAAAACTGCCCGTCAAGAGCGGTATGCAAAGAGACGGCAGGGAAGGAGAACGCGTGATGGAACTCGTAAAAGACCTGATGATAATTCTCTTTGCCGGGATCTTCACCGAAAACTTCATTCTTAACAAGTTCTACGGTATCTGTCCGTTCCTCGGCGTTTCAAAGACCACTGACGGTGCCGTGGGAATGGGTATAGCGGTAACTGCGGTGATGATCGGCGCAAGCGCTGTGACATACCCTATCTACTATTTTGTGCTCGTCCCGCTCGGTATAGAATATCTCAACACTATCTGCTTCATACTTATTATTGCCGCACTCGTTCAGACTGTGGAAATGATACTGAAAAAGCACATTCCCTCGCTCTACAGCTCACTCGGCGTGTATCTGCCGCTGATAACCACGAACTGTGCGGTACTGGGCGTTACGATACTGAACATCGACAATGAGTACAGCTTCCTTGAAGCTGTGGTGAGCGCACTTGCCGGCGGTCTCGGATTTCTTCTGGTAATGGTGGTGTTCTCCGCGATACGCGAACGCATCACACGCTGCAATGTTCCGAAAGCGCTGGAAGGAACTCCCATCACACTTATCGCCGCATCCATAACATCGCTGTCATTCGTGGGTTTCGGCGGTATCGTTGACGGGATATTCGGAGGTTGACCTATGGCTGGATATGTGCTTCCGATTCTGTTTTTTGCTGCGATAGGAGCTGTCATAGGTATACTGCTCACTATAGCGTCAAAAGTCTTTTTTGTCAAGACCGATGAGACAGTTTCAAAGATAACCGACGCTCTCCCGGGCGCAAACTGCGGCGGCTGCGGATATTCGGGCTGTTCGGGTTATGCGCAGGCTGTAGCTTCCGGTGAAGCGCCACCCGATCTCTGCAAGCCGGGTGGTGCGCAAACTGCCGCCAAAATAGGCGAGGTGCTCGGTATCGAAGTCAGCGCGGGGGAAAGGGAAGTCGCGTTCGTCAGATGCAACGGGAACTGCTCCGCCACGAAGGATAAGTTCACCTACATCGGCACACAGAGCTGCAACGCCGTGGAACGTTTCTACAACGGCATGGGCGAATGCCGGGCGCGCTGCCACGGTATGGGAGACTGTGCAAAGGTGTGCGACAGCGGCGCGATATCCATACATAACGGTATCGCGGTGGTTGACGCACAAAAATGTGTTGCCTGCGGGAAATGCGTGAAGATATGCCCGAACAGGCTGATAGTTCTCGTCAAAGAGAGCCAGCGGTACATGGTAAGGTGTTACTCACCCGACAACGGGAAGCATACCCGCCTGATCTGCAAGAACGGCTGCATCTCCTGCGGTATCTGCAAGAAAAAATGTCCGTCTGACGCTATCACTATCGACAACAACCACGCAGAGATAAATACCTCAAAATGTACCGGATGCGGTATCTGCGCCGGAGCCTGTCCGGTGAAGTGCATCACGGAGCTGCCGGTCTGCACCACCGCTGAAATAAAAGAAATAAAAAAAGAGAAAAGAGAACCTGACCATGAATAATTCGTTCATATCAAAGATATTTGAGAACGCTAAAGCAGTAATTACCGCGCGGAATGAACGCGAGGCAAGAGAGGAAGACCCTCGCATATATGACCGTCTGAAAGACCATCTATGTATAAAAAACGCACATCGTTCGTTCGTAATGTGTATTTTTGTGTTTATCATGGGCATTATCGAAATGATAACGGATTCGGGAACGTTGTTCG
This sequence comes from uncultured Clostridia bacterium, assembly GCA_946183095.1. GTDB lineage: Bacteria > Bacillota > Clostridia > Oscillospirales > Ruminococcaceae > Ruminiclostridium_E. Next base: position 4,923 of record CAMHBE010000131.1, read on the forward strand.
GTATCATCGGAACAGTGATGCTTTTACTTGTATCGGTCGTTTTTTTCGGTTCACTTTATAAGTTTTCCACCGGGCGCAGTGTGAAAATAAAGAGTGTGCGGATGCTTACCTACCTGTTCTGGGCGCTTTTTTCCGCGTCAGTTCTTCTTGTGTGCATATCCCATGTCATTCAGGCTAAATTCCCGTATGCTGCGGCTGCATACATTATTATAATGATGATGTTCCCGATAATGAATATTTATGAAAGTGCAGTATTTACCGCTTTCACCGTGGTTCTCGGACTTGTATGCGGTCTTGGGCTGAAACTCGGGCTTGCTTTCTGGATGACAGCGCTGCTTATCGCTGTCGGGACTATTTGGATACCGGCGATCGTGCGCTGCTGCTACGCCGATCTGTGGCTCGGAGAGCGCAGGATAGAGACTACCGAGGAACGCTGCGAGCTTATCTCACAGAAAGACTCACTCACCGGACTTCTCAACAAGGCAGGGCTTTCGGCAAAGTTTTCGGAGCTCGCAGGGCAGTACGGCGCAGAAAAGACGATATCTGTCATCCTCATAGATATCGACAATTTCCGCGCGTTCAACCACATATACGGCTATGACAAGAGCGACGAATGCCTTTACCGCGTGTGCAACTGCATCAAAATAGTTGCAAAGCCTTATACCGAGCTTGTTTCGAGATTTGGCGGGGATGATTTCGTTCTTATTTTTGAAAATATGAGCGAGCTCGATGTCGTTAAACTCGCCGAACAGCTCCGTGAAAGTGTGGAGCAGATGGCACAGACTTTCGGCGACGGGATAGTTACCGTTTCTGTCGGAGTATCCGGGACAGCTGACCTCGTCGGTAAGCAGACCTACTCCGAACTGCTGAAAGATGCTGACGATCAGCTCATGATCGCAAAAAACGCGGGAAGGAACTGCATCGGCTTCAAAGGTATGGCATACAAGCACAAGGGATGATATACGTTATGCCGATAACGGTCCGTCACTTGCCATAACATATAATACCACTATATTTTGTGGGTGCAGTGGTTGTATCGTCCATTATAATGAAATTTTTTTAATATTTTTGTTATTTTTAGTAAAAAATACGGTTGCAATTTTTGGCAGTTTTC
>CAMHBE010000132.1 GCA_946183095.1 uncultured Clostridia bacterium
AGAGCGCGCAGCTCTGGTCCCGTCCGGAAGGACAGCGCGAACGCGCCGCTGCACCGGTTTTATTGTCCTATTATTCCGAAAGTGTATCGAACATTGCGGCAATGCTGTCAAATACTTCGGCAACGGGAGTTCCCGCATCTACGAACTTCTGCGCGATCTTCTCGTTGTACAGCTTATAGGCTGCCGACGCGCCCGAGGGATACATCTCCATGAAGCTCTTATATACCTCACTGGACGTGCCGTTGTAGGTCAGCTCCACACAGCCTTGCAGCGCTATCTGGACGTTTGCGAGGAATACGTCGGCAAATTCCACAGCGACAGCTTTCTTGCTCGCGTAGGCATTCTTGACGCAGATGTCGGACGCTCCCGCCCACGCGTCATGCGCCGCGACCTTAACACGTTTGAGGTTGCTCATGATGATTGTGCCGATGCACATGGGGCAAGGCTCCATTGACGTGTAGAGCGTGTAGTTCGCAAGATCGGGGTATTTCACTATATCGAGCTGCTGTATGCACGCTGTTTCGGCATGATCGACCTTGCAGTTCGGGAAGCGCTTGCTGGAAATATAATGGTTGCGCCCCTCGGAGAGGATATTCCCCGCATCATCGGCTATTATCGCCGCAATGGGGAGATTGCCCTCGCGGAAAGACTCCCAGCCGAGTTCAAACACTTTCTGCCAGAGACTGTCGAGTTCCGTAAACTTCATAGAGATCACTTCCTTTCACAATGCCGTTTTGTTTGTCAGAGTTCCGCAAGCTCCGCGAACGTCTGCTTCATTCTCGGATAGAGCTTTCTGTACAGTTCATAGACTTTCTCGTATTTGTCGCTGTTCTCCGCTATGGGCTGCTGCACCTTGTCTTCCTTTATGACAGCCTTGCACGCTTCGGGAACACTGCCGTAGATGCCCGTTCCCACCGCCGCGAGGAGCGCAACGCCGAGTGCGGGACCCTCCTTGTTCTGCGTAGTCTTTACGGGGCAGCCGTACAGGTCTGCGAGCATCTGCCTCCACAGCGGTGAAGTTCCGCCGCCTCCGCAAGCCATCATGTCGCTGACGTTTATGCGCATCTCACGCATTACTTCCACGCAGTCGCGCAGGGAGTACGAAACGCCCTCCATGACCGCCCTTATCATGTCTTTCTTCTTGTGCATGGTCGAAAGCCCTATGAATGCTCCGCGGGCGTTCGGGTCAAGGTGCGGGGTGCGTTCGCCGTTCAGATACGGCATATACATCAGTTTGTTTGCGCCGATCGGGACATCCATTGCAGCCTTGTCGGTAAGGTAGTAGGGATCCACGCCCATATCTATCGCCGTTTCCATTTCACTCCAGCAGAGGTTGTCACGGAACCATTTCAGCGACAGACCCGCGCTCTGTGTAACGCCCATGACGTGCCAGCATCCCGGCACCGCGCAGCAGAACGTGTGTACTCTGCCTTTTTTGTCTATGGAGATGTCGGAGGTATGCGCGAATACCACGCCGCTCGAACCGATAGTCGTGAATGCCGTTCCGTCGGTGACAACGCCCGTTCCGACTGCTGCGGCAGCGTTGTCTCCCGCGCCGCCGACGACGGGAGTTCCCTCGGCGAGACCGGTCATTTCGGCAACTTTCTTTGTCACCTTGCCGGTTATCTCCGGGCTTTCGTAGACCTTCGCGAGCAGGGACTTGTCGATACCGAGCTTGCCCAGCACCTCGTCCGACCACTGACGTTTCGGGATATCGAGGAGCTGCATACCCGACGCGTCGGAAACTTCCGTTGCGAACTCGCCTGTCAGCATGAACCTGATGTAGTCTTTCGGCAGCAGGATATGGGCACAGCGTTCGTAGTTCTTCGGCTCGTTGTTCTTGACCCACATTATCTTCGCGGCGGTGAAGCCTGTTATAGCAGGATTTGCGGTGATCTCCACAAGTCTTTCGTGCCCGACTTTAGAGGTTATCTCGTCAACTTCCTTTGCCGTGCGCTGATCGCACCAGATGATGCTCTTGCGGATAACTTTGCAGTCCTTGTCGAGCATTACCAGACCGTGCATCTGTCCCGAAAGACCGATGCCCTTTATCTCCGACGCGGGAACTCCGCTTTCCGCGATAACATCCGAGATACCGCTGACGGACGCTCTCCACCAGTCTTCGGGGTCCTGTTCCGCGTAGCCGTTCTGCGGCGTATAGAGCGGGTATTCGTAGGTCGCTGACGCGAGCGCGTTCCCCTCTTCGTCGAAAAGCACCGTTTTTGTGCCTGATGTGCCGATATCGACACCCATGATGTATGCCATTGCTATCAATCCTTTCAAAAATTATTACTAAATTTATTATAATACATATACCTCGTTTTGTCAATAGTTGCTAAATATTTTGCGGCGGGAATTGGCACTTCATCAGCGAATTTTACTTGACTTTTGTGTAAAAATCTGCTATTATAAAATAAGCAAATATTCGGGAGGCAGAACATTTTGAAAAAGAAGATATCACTGATAGTATCGCTCATAATGGCGTGTGTCATGCTTTTCGGCATCTCCTCGCAGGCTTTTGACGCGAACGACTACGATTACAGCAGCGATTTCGGCGATTTCGGAGGCAGCGACTACGATTTCGGCAGAGACGACGATGACGATTACAATACATACGGCTCGGGGACTACCTCCGGTGACGGCGGCGGAGGAGGCATGGGCGCGTTCATAGTTGTCGGTGTCATCATACTTATCATAGTCGTTGTTGCCATCTCACGCAGCAGTAAAAACGGCGGAAGCGGAGGAAATGACATGATAAATCCCACCGGCGGCGGAGTAAGACCCGCTAACGGCGGTCAGGGGCGCAATGTGAACCTGCCCGATCGCACCGCGGAGATAGAGCGTATAATAAAGCAGGACGATCCGAACTTCACTGCGGATGATTTCACCGCGTTCGTCAAGGAAGTATATATCGACATACAGACCGCATGGTGCAAGCGTGATCTCACACCCGTAAGACCCGTTATGCACACGAACCTCTACAATACCACGGAGAGACAGGTGCAGTCTAAGATAGACCAGCACGTTACATACCACTACGAGAGCATCGCGATAAACACCGCGTACCTCACGAGCTTCGTGCGCGACAACGAGTACGAATACCTCACCGCGTACCTGAACGCTCGCTACATAGACTACCAGACCGACGACAATACCGGCAACATCATACGCGGCGACCGCAACACACGCTGGGATTTCCGCTATAAGATGAAGTTCATGCGTACCGTCGGTGTCAAGACCATGAGCGCGGGTCAGAACAATATGCAGGGTCACAACTGCCCGAACTGCGGCGCTCCCCTCGAAATGTCAAGCTCCGGCGTGTGTGCTTACTGCGGCTCGACCGTTACCACAGGTCTTTACAGCTGGGTGCTCAGCGATTTCTCGACTATCAGGGATGACACGAAGGACGACGGTATAAGAGTTTCCGGACAGAACGGGAACAGCGGCAATATCGGCAATAACGCGGGCAACTGATAATGGAGCCCGTCTTCACCGCGCTGATAATAGCGGGTGCAGTCATTGCCGCGGCAGCCGTGACAGTGCTCATTGTCCGTGCAAAGCTGAAGTCTGCCGCGAGAAAATACCTCGGCACCGACCTTAAAGGCGCGGCGGAGATGATAGGCAGGGGATTGCAGGACGAAGCGAACCTTCCGAAGCCGATATCCAACGTTTCGGAGATGTACCGTCCGAAGCTCGAACGGGACTTCCCCGCCATTACATACGAGCGGTTCACCGCGCTTGCCGAAGCTGTGCTGCTGTCGGTGCTCCGCGCGATAAGCTGCGGGAACGCGGACGGGCTCACCGATGTCACCGACGCTATGCGCGAGAAGGTCGTGAGCATTATCGCAAACAATGCGCGCAAGGGCGTTACCGAGCACTACGACGATGTGACACTGCACCGCACGGCTATAGCGGATTACAGGAGCGGCGAGGATAAAGCCGTTGCCGTGTTCGAGATATCTTTCGGCTGTGAGCATTTCACCGAGGGCGGCAGAAAAAGCAAAGCACCCGTACACTGCGAACTTGCCGCAAGTGTGACGCTCTGCTACGGCAGGGAATTCGCCGAAAAGAGCATGACGCTTACCCGTTCCCATAACTGCCCGAACTGCGGCGCTCCCGTTTACGCGGTGGGCGGAAAGATGCTGCAATGCAGATACTGCGGCACGGGCATCACCGAGGATATCCACGGGAGCTGGCTCGCGGATTCGTTCAACCTAATAAAATAAGCAGAAATGTTTATGATAAATTATAGCAATGAAAGGAAATGATAACCAATGGGACTTATCAAAGCTGCAATAGGCGCTGTAGGCGGCACACTCGCCGATTCGTGGAAGGAAGCGATACACTGCGCGTCTATCGACAACAAGACACTGCTGAAGGTCGGCACAAAGATGAACGACGGCTCCAGACGTTCGAGCAACACCAAAGGCACGGATAACTACATCAGCAACGGCTCGGCGATAATGGTCGAGACTGGCACCTGTATGCTGACCGTTGACAACGGCAAGATCACCAATATAGTTACCGAGCCGGGTCAGTACATCCTCGACAACTCCTCCGCTCCGTCGATCTTTGCCGGTCAGATAAAGGATTCCCTCAAGGATGTCCTCAAAAGATTCACCTACGGCGGAACTCCCGCAGTTGAGCAGAAAGTCGTATATATCAACCTCCAGGAAATACCGAACCTGCTTTTCGGCACAAGCGAGCCGATGCCTTATTTCGACCCGTATTACAACACCTCCATTGAGCTGAAATGCTTCGGTACGTTCTCGATACAGATACCCGATGCGGAAGCCGCTGTGCGCTTCTACACAGAAGTTTGCCCGAAAGGTGTTGACGCGGGCGACCTTACCGCTCAGCAGGTGTTCGGCTCCGACCAGTACAAGGGCGAGTTCATTCAGGCATTGCTCGGCGGTCTGTCGGCACTTTCCGACCAGGGCGTTATGTACGCGAAGATACAGACAAAGCTCCCGCAGCTCGCGCAGGAAGCATCCCGCAACGCCGTTGACTGGACTGAGAGAGGTTTCCGCATCAAGAGCGTGGCGTTCAGAGGACCCGTTACACTTTCCGAAGAATCGAAGAAGCGTCTCGGTGCGCGTCTCGAAGCGGATACACAGCTTGACCCCAACGTTCAGCGCGCAATGATGAACAAGAGCATCGCTAACGGCATCGAGGCTATGGGTTCCAACCCCGGCAGCGGCGGCGGAATGATGGGTGTCATGGGCATGGGTCAGATGATGAACATGGGCGCCAACCTGCTCAACAGCTATCCCGCCCAGACCGCACAGCCCCAGCAGCCCGTTCAGCAGCAGCCTCAGGCGGCTCCCGCGGCGGCAGGGTGGAAGTGCCCCGAATGCGGTGCCGAGGGCAACAGCGGTAAGTTCTGCTCTTCCTGCGGCAAGCCTAAGCCTGCGGATCCCGAAAGCTGGATATGCCCGAGCTGCGGCGCGAGCAATACCACCAACTTCTGCACCAACTGCGGCACGAAAAAGGGAACGCAGAAGGCAGAAGCTGCATCACCCGCCGAGTGGAAGTGCGAGTGCGGTGCAACGAACACAACGAAGTTCTGCTCCAACTGCGGCAAGCCCAAGCCCGCTGCACCCAAGAAATATAAGTGCGACAAGTGCGGCTGGGTACCCGCCGATCCCGAGCATCCCCCGAAGTTCTGCCCGGAGTGCGGCGACCCGTTCGACGAGAACGACGCGATGTGATAACGCAGATGCCGTGTGAATAGAAATACCGCCGGGATAAAGATGTTCCGGCGGTTTTTATGTCAGGCGCTGACATACTTCCCGGAATGTGGTATAATTATTGCGGGGCAGGGATAATACAAAGGGAGAGAGTATATCTATTGTGCAGGGTTTCAGCCGGACACATACAACAGATATGTCTGAAAAAGAAGCAGTATAACAAAAAACACCGTTTTGCACCGAAATGCAAAGCGGTCAGTCTGTCAAAAAAGCTTCATCTGGATTCAATATCATTTCGGTGCAGCGTTAGGCTGCCGCAGGTCAAGGGGTGTCTCCC
>CAMHBE010000133.1 GCA_946183095.1 uncultured Clostridia bacterium
TTCTCGCAAAGTGTTCCGCCTGACAGTATCGCATATTAGTATAGCACATTCTGTTCTTTTTTGCAACTGTATGCAATACTATACAGGAGTAAACGGGAAAAAAGCTTGTGCGATTTGGTTATATTCGACAAATCGCGCTGTTGAAATACAGCGCAATTCATAATTTTTTACAAAACCTATTGCAACATTTGGTAAATTGTGCTATAATAATCAAAATAATATAGGTATATTAGTGAAAGTTGCTTACAAAGAGCATCTATATTCTCATTATATTACCTTTACGAAAGGAGTTTTTTGCTATGGGATACAAACTTCCCGAGGAGTACAAGCTTCCCCTGCACCTTTTCCATGAGGGAAACATAACGAGAGGATATGATTTCTTCGGTTCGCATTTCGCCGAACAGGACGGCAAAAAAGGCGTTATTTTCAGAGTATGGGCGCCTCATGCCGCAAGCGTCAGCGTTGTCGGTGATTTCAACAAGTGGGACAGATATCAGTCTCCTATGAACAAGATCAGCGACGGAGGTATCTGGGAGCTTTTCATCCCCGGACTCAGACAGTACGATTCATACAAGTACAGCATCGAGAGCAGCTACGGACAGATCCGCCTGAAAGCAGACCCCTACGGTTTCCACATGGAGACACGACCGAATACCGCAACAAAGATATACGACATAGAGGGATACAAATGGAATGACGGCAAGTGGCTCGACGAACGCTCCAAAAAGGACGTTTACACTTCCCCTATGAATATCTATGAAGTGCACCTCAACTCGTGGCAGCACAAAAAGAACGAGGATGAGCTCTTCAACTATATGGAGTGCGCAAAGGAACTCGTTCCGTACGCAAAGAAAATGGGCTACACGCATATCGAGATGATGCCTGTGGCGGAATTTCCATTCGACGGCTCATGGGGCTATCAGGGCATAGGCTACTTTGCACCGACTTCACGTTTCGGCACACCGCACGACTTCATGCAGTTCATCGACTACTGCCACCAGAACGGTCTCGGCGTTATCCTTGACTGGGTGCCCGCACACTTCCCGAAAGATGCTGCGGGACTTTACGAGTTCGACGGCTCCTGCTGCTACGAATACTCCGATCCGCTCAAAATGGAGCACCGCAACTGGGGTACACGAGTATTCGACTGGGGCAAGCCCGAAGTCCAGAGCTTCCTTATCTCGAACGCGAGCTACTGGTTCGACAAATACCACATCGACGGACTCAGAGTTGACGCGGTGGCATCCATGCTCTACCTCGACTACGACAGAAAAGAGTGGCGCCCGAACTGCTACGGCGGCAACGAGAACCTCGAAGCTGTGGCATTCTTCAAGAAGCTCAACTCCTCCCTGTTCGGTCAGTTCGGAAATATCCTGATGATCGCGGAGGAATCCACCGCATGGCCTATGGTAACAAAGCCTGCGGATGTCGGCGGTCTCGGCTTCAACTTCAAGTGGAACATGGGCTGGATGAACGATATGTTAAGCTATATGTCCATGAACCCCGAATGGAGACACGACCACCACAACCTCGTGACATTCTCGTTCTACTACGCTTTCTCGGAGAACTACATCCTGCCGATATCGCATGACGAGGTAGTACACGGAAAGTGCTCCATGATAGACAAGATGAGCGGACCCAGAGAACTGCGTTTTGCTTCGTTCCGCACATTCCTCGGATATATGATGGCGCACCCCGGCAAGAAGCTGATGTTCATGGGGCAGGAGTTCGCGCAGTTCAAAGAATGGAACTACAAGACAGGGCTTGACTGGGATGTTCTCGAATTCGCGGAGCACAAACAGCTCTGGGAATACGAACAGGCGCTCAACAAGTTCTACCTCGAAAACAGCGAGCTGTGGGAAGTTGACAACGACTGGTCTGGATTCCGCTGGATAGTAAGCGATGACAACGAGAACAGCGTTATCGTGTTCCGCCGCTTCAACAAGGCCGGCGACGAACTTATCTGCGTATTCAACTTCCAGCCGAAGGAGCACGAAGAATACAGCTTCGGCGTTCCCTTCTACGGCGAATATACCGAGGTGTTCTCGTCCGAAGATCCCGCATCGGGCATCCACAACGGCACTGTAAGCTCGTTCAGACAGGATATGCACGGCGAACAGTTCGCTGTGACCATACACATCGCTCCGATGTCCGCAATGTTCTTCCGCGTTACAAAGAAGAAGGACTATGAAGCGGAACAGGCTGCGATAAAGGCTGCCGAGGAGAAGAAGGCGAAGGCTGCCGCGAAGAGAGCGGAAAAGAAGCGTCTCGAAGAAGAAGCCGCAAAGAAAAAGGCGGAGGAAGAAAAGAAGGCTGCCGAAAAGAAAAAGGCTGCCGCGAAAAAAACTCCCGCAAAAAAGACAGATGATGCCAAGGCGGCAGCAAAACCCAAAGCGGTAAAGAAGACTGCCGCGGAAAAAGCGGGAACCACAGCGGCGGAAGAGAAGAAAAAGCCGGGCAGAAAGCCTAAGACCACGAAGAAATAAATTATAAAGCAAATAAATTTTCGGAGGACAATAATATGAACCATGTAAAAAAAGAATGCGTTGCAATGCTGCTCGCAGGCGGTCAGGGAAGCAGACTGTACGCGCTTACCCAGAATATGGCAAAGCCCGCGGTCCCCTACGGCGGTAAGTACAGGATAATCGACTTCCCGCTCTCGAACTGCGTAAATTCCGGCATCGACACAGTGGGTGTCCTTACACAGTACCAGCCCCTCGTACTCAACGAGTACATCGGCAACGGTCATCCGTGGGGTCTCGACCGTGTTCACGGCGGAGTTCACGTTCTGCCTCCCTATGAGACAGCTTCCGGCAAGTCATGGTACACCGGCACCGCAAACGCTATCTATCAGAACATCAGCTTCATAGACAGATACAACCCCGAGTACGTTGCTGTACTTTCCGGCGACCACATCTACAAGATGGACTACTCGAAGATGCTGGACTTCCACAAGAAGAAAAAGGCGGAAGCTACTATCGCTGTTCTGGAAGTTCCGTGGGAGGAAGCATCACGTTTCGGCATCATGACTGCCGACGAGGAAGGCACTATCGTTGAGTTTGCGGAAAAGCCGAAAGAGCCGAAATCCAACCTCGCATCCATGGGCGTTTACATCTTCACATGGGCTACCCTCAAGCGTCACCTTATCGCGAACGAGAACGATGAAGGCGCAACAAAGGACTTCGGCAAGAACATAATCCCCGCTATGCTCGATGAAGGCAGCAAGCTCGTTGCTTACCACTTCGACGCTTACTGGAAGGATGTCGGAACTATCGACAGCCTCTGGGAAGCAAACATGGACTGTCTCGACCCGAACGTTCCGCTCGACCTCTACGACCCGAAGTGGAAGATCTATTCGAGAAACCCCGTAATGCCGCCGCACTACGCAGGTCCCTCCAGCAAGATCGAGAACTCCATGGTCGCCGAGGGCTGCGACATCGAGGGTGAAACAGACTTCTCCGTGCTGTTCGACGGTGTTGTGATCGAGGAAGGCGCTACCGTCCGCTACAGCATCATCATGCCGAACACGGTCATCAAAAAGGGCGCTGTCGTTGAATACTCCATAATCGGCGAGGACTGCACGATAGGCGAAAACGCACATATCGGCGAAAGACCCGAAAACGTTGAAAACAGAGACGAATGGGGCGTCGCGGTAGTCGGAAACGCTATAAAAGTTTCCGCGGACGCGAAGATAGCTCCTAAGGCTATGATATCACAGGACGTGTGAACCTGCAATAACTTGATTTGAAAGGAAATTATAAAAATGGCTAATATGTCTAACGTACTCGGTCTTATCTTCGCAAATATGCACGAGCTCACTGTGACCGACCTCACAAAGAACCGCGCTATGGCTTCCGTGCCCTTCGGCGCAAGATACAGACTTATCGACTTCCCGCTGTCCAATATGGTAAACTCCGGGATAAATACAATAGGTGTAGTTACAAAATCCAATTACCAGTCACTGCTTGACCATGTAGGCTCCGGTGACGAATGGGATCTCTCCCGCAAGAACGGCGGCCTGCATTTTCTCCCGCCCTACAGCAACTATGTTACAGGGCTGTACAGGGGAAGGCTCGAAGCTCTCGTGGGTATCCTGAACTTCATCCAGCAGTCTCATGCCGACTACGTTATAATGAGCGACTGCGACTGCGTTGCAAACATCGACTTCAAGAAGATCGTTGACTTCCACGAGGAAAAGGGCAGCGATATCACCGTTGTTTTCGGACGCAAGGAATTCACACCCGAACAGACAAAGACGCGCACGATACTTAAAGTTGACGACAACGGCGAAGTGCTCGACGTTCTGGTTCGTCCGGAACTTTCGGGTTCCTACGACGCAAGCATGAATATGTTCGTTATGTCCAAGGAATTCGTGCTCAAGATAATCAACGAGTCCTCCAGCCGCAACCTCTACAGCTTCGAGGTAGATGTGCTCCAGCACAGACTCAAGGAATTCAAGGTGTTCGGTTACGAGTTCACAGGCTTCTACGAGCAGATCGACGGCATCGGCGCTTACTACAAGGCTAATATGGCGCTCATGGACAGAAATGTACGCAAGGAACTGTTCAACCTCGACGACCCGATATATACAAAGGTACGCGACGAGGCTCCCGCAAAGTACGGTCTCGAATCCTCCGCAAAGTCCAGCCTTATCGCCGATGGCTGCATCATCGAAGGCACTGTTGAGAACTCCATACTGTTCCGCGGCGTAAAGGTCGGCAAGGGCGCTGTCGTCAAGAACTGCATCCTCATGCAGAACACCGAAGTCGGCGACAAGTGCGAGCTTAACTATGTCATTGCCGATAAGAACGTTGTTATCGGAAACTACAGAAGCATCGGCGGCACTATCGACTACCCCGTTTTCGTAAACAAGAACTCCAACGTATAAAATGATTTCTGAAGACCGCGGTATATCCGTGACCCGGATGTACTGCGGTTTTTGTTTTTGACATTTCCGACACTTTAAGGCATGAAAAACCGTCATTTTGCACAACGCCCTCTTCCCTGCTTTATGTGCAGATGTGTGAGATGCTCGTCAGTTCTGTGTATGTTGCACAAAAAAAGGCAAAGCTTTCATTGCACAATTCACGAAATTGATTATAAAATGAAAAAAAGACTTTAAAAATCGTCAAAAATATGTTACAATAGTAATAGTCTAATATGAATGAGTATGTACAAATGTTCCGCATTCGGCAGCACTCATACCACGGAGGTAACAGCAATGTCACAGATCATAGCGGTAACAGCAGGAAAAGGCGGCACCGGAAAATCCACAACATCCGCAAATATAGCATCATGTCTCGCGTATCAGGGTAAAAAGACCCTTATCGTCGAGCTCGACTTCGGCCTCAGATGCCAGGATATCATTCTCGGTATCAACGGCAACGTAAAACACGATATAGGTGAGTATCTCGAAGGAAAGATAGATATTCTCAACGCGACCACAAAGGTTGACAGAAGCCCTAACCTTTCCCTCGTCTGCGCAACAAAGAACCCCTTCATTGAAATAAACCCCGAAAAGATAATCGGTGTCTGCGAGGAAATGCGTGAACACTTTGATTATATCATCATGGATACCGCAGGTATCGGAAGCTCGGTGTTCAGCGTTATCAAGGCGGCGGATATGATACTTATGGTAACTACGCCCGATACCGTGTGCGTGCGTGACGGCGCAATGCTCTCGGACTTCCTCTATGTCAAGAACTGCGTGAACCAGCGCCTTATCATAAATAAGGTCCCCGTAAGATTCAAGGACGAGGAGATACTCTACGACCTCGATGAAGTTATGGATACCGTCGGCATACCGCTCATCGGCGTCGTTCCGGAGGACAGCAACATCAGAGTTTGCGGCGCAAAGGGTGACAAGCTCCCCGAAAACAGCCCCGGCTTCAAGGCTTACAACTCTATATCAAAACGCGTACTCGGCGAAAGAGTACCGCTCTCGATAAGCATAGATTGATCTATCACATCACGAAAGGCGGTGTTTACATTGAATATAGCATTGATAGCACATGATTCAAA
>CAMHBE010000134.1 GCA_946183095.1 uncultured Clostridia bacterium
TTGCTTGCTTGCTTGCTTGCTTGCTTGCTTGCTTGCTTGCTTGCTTGCTTGCTTTGAGTGTAACGGATTACATCCATGATGTCAAGCCCCTTTCGTAAAATTTCATCAAACTTTCACAATCATTCTTTTTATATAGACATTATATCATACTTTCTATAGATTGTAAAGCATTTTTGTAAATTTTGGCAATATTGCACAAAAGCGGCAATAACATCACATGACCGATATCTCCCCGGCATTCATCGAATACCGAACATCGGCGTATTCAAGCGCGTCCTTCTCATGCGACACCATGAATACGGCAGTCCCGCTCTCCGCAGTCTCTTTCAGTATTTTCAGCACAAGTGCGGTGTTCTCGTCATCGAGGTCGCAGGTCGGCTCGTCGGCGAATATCACGTCGGGATTGCGTATCATTGCCCTTGCGATAGCCATTCTGCGGAGTTCACCGCCCGACAGCGCCGAGGGCATCTCGTTTCCGAGAGCGTCGATCCCGAACCTCACGCAAAGTTCCCGGGCATAGGCGCGGGCATTTTCACGGTCGGCGTTATTCCCGCTTATCATGTATGACAGGCAGATGTTTTCGAGAACATCGAGGCTGTGGACGGCGGTCTGTCCCTGCGGTATCACGCCGATATGCGCCATGCGGTGTTCCGACAGCTTCACGTCGTCGAGCGTGTAGATATCGCACCCGTCGTATGTCACGCTGCCCGATGTGGGAACGAGCAGTCCCGCAAGCATATTGAGAAGTGTGGATTTGCCGCTGCCGGAACGCCCCATGAGCAGTGTCAGCTTTCCCGGCTCTATCGTTATGTCGGTGGGTCTTACCGCGACGAAACGGTTCGTACCCTTGCCCTGACGTATGAATTCCTTTGTCACGGCGGCTGCGATAATGTTCATCAGTTATCACCTCTCAGAATAAGTCCCGCGTCCGCGCCGCTGATCCGATGCGCGGAGTATGCGGACGCTGCCGCGCCGGACAATGCCGAAACAAGCACCGCACCCGCGCATAATGCGGCAATGAGCGGGGCATCGGGCAGCAGGAAGGGAAGTCCCAGGCTCTCTTCGATGATACCGCTCCACGGAAGTATGGTCAGCAGTCCGACGGCGATCCCCGCGATACCGCCCGCAAGCGTTATTATCAGCGCTTCGGCAGTCACCGTATGCGATATCTTCTTTCGTGAAGCGCCGGTAACGCGCAGCACCGCGAACTCTTTTTTCCGCTCATTGACCGATATCGTGAACGCGATGAACATTATTATAAGCCCCAGCGCCCAGACTGCGCACATCAGCACGCCGATGATCCCGGAAACACCCGCGAGGCTGTCCGATACGCCCGATATCATGTCCTTTGTACGGAAAGACTTTGTTCTGCGGACGTGCAGGTTCAGGTCGTTCAGCACCTCGTCCACCGTGTACCCGTCCGCTACTTTTATAAGTATGCAGGAGACAGACCTGTCCGGGTCGATATCCGTGAAGTCGTTCATGCCAAGCTCTATCGACGCGGCTATCAGCTTTTTGACAGTCTCGGTGTTCGCATATACGGCGGTGTCGAGGTCGGTGCCGGTCTTGTCGAGCTTTGCGATCACGCTGCATTCCACGTTGTAGAAAGTTATGGTATCTCCGACGAACACGCTCAGGTCATTGCCGACAACGACATCGAGCAGTCCCGGTTCCCGACCGGCGCTCTTGCGTATCCACGGAGACACGGTGAAATCCGTCTCCGGGTCGTATCCGATTATCTGGAGCGGCACCGAGCAGCATCCGGAGCTTGCGGACGCGAGAAAAAGCTGTGCGGATATCTTCTCGATGCCCTCGCGTTCTGCAACTTTGTCGTAGTACGATCTGTCCATGTAGAAGTAACCCATGCTGCCTTGCAGCACGATATTTTCGAAGTTCTTCTTTGATGCTGCCGACGCGGGAACTACCATGATATCCGCGCCGAGACGTGCTTCAAGCGCATTGAGACCGGTCTTCAGGCTCGTTACCGACACGCTCCCCGCGATAACTGCGGCGGTCATGAGGGCGGTAAGTATGATGAGCGCCAGCGACCTTGCCGGGCGACCCTTTACGTTTCGGAATGACAGGCTTTCGTTAAGTTTCATCTGCTGACTTCCTTTTCCGCAGTATGACAATAGCGTTCACCAGTGCGGCGGCTGCGATGATACCCGATATCACCGAGACTGCCGGGTGCATCGCGGTGCGGCATCTCATCATAGGCATCCTGCACAGCGGTATGATGATATCGGGCATGAGCGCGGTGACTGCCGCAAGGGGGACGATGGCGAGCGACGCACCGGCTGCGGTCTTTCCGTTCCCGGCGATAAGCACTGTGCAGGATATCACGGTAAGAGCGATACCCGCCCCGAACACTGCCTGTCCCGCCCAGTGACAGGTCATGAAAGAGCCGTCGTCATGAGCCGGGCAAGCCGGGAATATCACCCGAATACCCACAGTGAGCAATGCGCTCAGAATAAATAAAATGCACCCGCCGATACGGGATCTGATCTGTTTCATAGCTGTTCTCCTTTTTCTGACATGGTATATCATTAGGGCACCTCTAAAAACCTCTTGCCGCCCATTCGTACCGCCCTAAAGCCGTCATATTGCACAAATTTTCCTTGACATACTTAACTGTTGTCTGCCGTGACCGTGATATGGTCCGATGCGGAAACGGGATAGGTCCTGCGGAACTCCTCCGTTGTGTACATCTCATCCCGTATGTGGGTCTGCGAAAAATCGCTGTCGCCTTTGAGAAAATAGTCGTGTGTGCCGTTCTGCGCGTCCCATGTCACATCTATATTGTAATAAGCGCCGGCTAACTCGACGATATTCCACGCGTGGTATTCGCGTTCGTTCCCGCTCAGCGCGTTGCCCGTTATCACCCTCGCGTTTATCCCAGCTTCACGAAGAAGCCTGTACATCAGCACACTGTAGCCCTGACACCCCGCACAGCCGTTCACGAGAGCGCCGTAAGCGGTGGATCTCAGATGATAGTGTGGATTTTTCTTATGCACCTTGTCATACTTCACGTTCGTGAAAACGTAGTCGTACACCGCGCAAATCCTCTCGTATTCGTTCATGCCGCCGATACCGAGTTCCGAGAGTATTTCCCGTATCTTTTCATCGACGATGCTCTCCTGCGCGGGGGTGGTGTAGTATTCGGGGATCACATCTATGGTGTAGCGGTATCTGCCGCCGCTTTTTTCAAAGCGGTATTCCGTGCGGTAGCCGCCGTACTGCTGATAGATATAATCACCCTCGCGGGGGTCGTCGGTCTCCGACATTGCAAAAAGCACCAGCTCGTCGATCATCGGGTAGATATCGTCCATGTTGTCCGAGCCCGATTCGTAGTTTATCGTTATCTTTGCGCTTCGGGCGGCGAATGCTCTGCGCATTTCCCCGATAACGCTGTCGGCGTTTGCGAAATAAACTCCGAGATCTTTCCGGACATCGTAGTGATACTCCGTAGTGCCGCACCCCGCCGCCGCAAGTATCATCAGCAGTGCGGCAAATGCAGAAAAACGTCTCATTTCTTCTTTCCGCGGAACTTCCGTTTCCACACGGCGACGGCGTTTGAGCGAACCATCAGCCGCTCGGTGTCTATCCCCGCCGGGCAGATATCGCGGCAGGAGAGCGATTTACCGCAGCCCTTGTAGAAATGCCCGTTGTACGCATCGGACAGGCGCTTTCGCTCCTCATCCGGCATCTGAGCGATCAGTCTTGAGGCGGGTGCAAGCGCCGCGCTCCCGTAAAATTCCCCGCCCGCGTAGAAGTTCGGACAGACTTCGAGACAGCATCCGCACTGCAAACAGCGTGACGCGTCGTAGGCGGTATCCGTTTCGCCGCTCTGTGCATTTCCCTCCAGCCACGAGCCGAGTGTAAGCAGGTCATTGAACAGCACACTTCGGTCAACCTCAAGGTCGCGCACCACCGGGAACTTCTTCAGCGGCGCGAGCTTTATCACGCCTTTCGGAAATTCCGACAGTCTCGTGTCACAGGCGAGCCGCGGTCTGCCGTTTATCAGCATAGCGCACGCTCCGCACTTTTTCTGCCTGCATGACGATTCCCACGTTATCGGATCGTCCGCAAGCTCTCCCGCGTTGATGATATCCAGCGCTTCCGCCACCGTCGTGTCCTGCGCCTCAATGGTGACGGTCTGCGTGTATGGCTTATCCTGTGCGCTTTTTCGCCGTGTTACCTCAAATGTTATCTTCATTGGCAGCCTCCGGGATATCTTCAAATGTTATCCTGACAGCGCCGTTTCTGTATTCCGACACCGTTGTTTTTCTGTATTCCTCCAGCGTTTCGGGGAAGTCCGCGCGGCAGTGGGCACCTCTGCTCTCCCTGCGTTCTGCCGCCGACATGAGCATTGCCCGCGCAAGCTGTTTTGCGGCATCTTCCGCGGCGTTCGTGCCGCTCAGCCGGTCAAGCTCGTCAAGCGCACCGCGCAGTGTATCTTCATCCCGCACAATGCCGAGACTGCCGTACAATATCCCGCCGATACCGCGCATGAACGCGGGGGATGCTTCACAGCCGAAAGGCTCTTCACCGCTGAACTCCGTTATTTCCCGCGTATTTCCGTCAGCGCTGCCGGCGTTTTCGCTGATATTCTTTGCGGCAGTCATACCGCCGAACACCGCACCGAGCATGGAGTTGCCGCCGAGACGGTTCGCGCCGTGATACTGACAGGCAAATTCGCCCGCCGCGTACAGTCCCGGCATGGACGTTTCGTGCCGCGCATCGACGTATATGCCCCCCATGAAGTAGTGTATGCCGGGCTGCACGGGTACGGGATCCTTTTTCGGGTCAACGGGGAAGTAGTGCATTATCTCTTCCCGCAGGTCGGAGAGTTTCCCCTCCCAGACGCTTTCGAGGAGTTCCGTCATATCGAGGAAAGTCTTGCGCCCGTCGCGCATTTCGCGGTACATCTCCCGCGATACCACATCGCGGGGCATGAGGTTCTTCATCACGGGGTAGCGTTCCTCCATGAAATAGCAGCGTTTGCCGTCTTTCTCCGAGAACAGCCGTCCTCCCTCGCCCCTTGCCGCCTCGCTCACGAGACAGCGCTTGCCGGGGATCCCCATAGTCGTCGGGTGGTATTGTATCATTTCGAGGTTTGCGGTCCTTACGCCCTGCGTAAACAGCAGTGCCGCCGCCATGCCGTTGTTTGTGACCGTCCCGGTGGTCATGCCGGGGAAGAAGCCGCTAAGCCCGCCGCAGCACATTATCACTCTGCCGGGCATATCGTACAGTCTGCCGGTGTAGCTGTCCCTTACGCGCACGCCTGCGCATTTCCCGTCACCGTCGGTAAGTACACGAACGAAGGTGTGATGCGGGAAGCGCGTCACAAGTCCACGCGCTTCATATTTCCTCACTTCGTCGGTGAGCGATGTCATTATCATCTTTCCCGTGCTGCTTTTTGCGAATGCCGTGCGTTTCTTCTTCTGCCCGCCGAAACTGCGGAGCATCATGCTGCCGTCTTCGTTCAGGTTGAACGGAACGCCGATCCTGCGCAGTTCCCGCACGATGTCGGGAGCGCCCTGCGTCAGTGCTCTTACCGCGTTCGGGTCCGCGAGAAAGCACCCGCCCTTCATAGTTTCCTCAAAGTGCAGTTCTCTCGTATCGCCCTCGCCCATGGTGTCGAGTGCAGCATTTATCCCGCCTTCCGCAAGCACGGACTGTGCGCGTTCGGAGTGCTGTGCGGATATAAGGCGGCATTTTATCCCCGCTCCCGCAAGCGTCACTGCGGCGGAAGAACCTGCAAGTCCGGTACCGATAATGTTTATCATCATAGCCACCTCACATAATAAACGACAAAAGCTGCCCCCGCAAGCAAAAGCAGTATGGAGAACACCACCGCGATATCTGCGAGGAATTCCTTTGCTTTCCCGGCACCGAGTGCGGTCATGAGCGGACGTATGTTCGTCACGATATGCAAAAGCACCGACAATACCAGCAGTATTATCACGATTATCGCTATAATGTTTATCCGCCT
>CAMHBE010000135.1 GCA_946183095.1 uncultured Clostridia bacterium
ATGAAGAACGCGCAGTAAAAATAGTATCGCAGATGACGGAAGACGAAAAACTCGGGATGCTCTCCACGCACCAGAACGCGGTGGAACGTCTCGGACTGCCGGAATTTTACATCGGCACCGAGGTGGCACGCGGCTATGTGGGACGTGAGCCGGAAAAGGTATCGACGGTGTTCCCGCAGCCCGTGGGGCTTGCCGCGACATTCGACCGTGAGCTGATGCACAGTCTCGGAGAGATCGCGGGTAAAGAAGCCCGTGCGTATTACAATGCAGAGAAAAAAGGCGGACTGATGCTGTGGGGACCCACCGTTGACATGGAGCGTGACCCGCGCTGGGGACGCACCGAGGAAGCCTACGGCGAGGATGTTTTTCTTGCCGGGGAACTTACCGCACAGTACACCGAGGGAATGGCGGGGGAGAGGGAGGACGGCTTGCGCATGACTGTCCCGACGCTGAAACACTTCTGCGCCAACAACAACGAGAATGACCGCGTGAAGTGTGACGCGTTCCTGCCGCCGCGCCTGAAACATGAGTATTACTATGCGGCGTTCGAGAACGCGATAAGATACGGCGGCGCAAGGAGCGTCATGACTGCGTACAACGAGATAAACGGGCTGCCCGCGATAGCGAATCCCGACCTTGAAACGGTGCTGAAAGACGAGTGGGGACTGTGGTTCGCTGTGAGCGACGGCGGCGATATGTCGCAGAACCTCACCGAGCACGGATACTGTGACAGCATGGCGGAAGCGTTCGCAATGTCACTGAAAGGCGGCTGCGACGTTATGACCGACGATGAACAGATCGTCCGCGCGGCTGCAAGAAAAGCGCTTGACCGTGGGCTCGTGACATGGGAAGATATCGACCGCTCGATAGTGCGTACTGTCGCTGCAAGGCTTCGTCTCGGGCAGCTGTCGGAGAACTGCCCCTTTGACAGCATAGGAAAAAGCGTCATAGACTGCTCAGAACATCGTGAAACGAACCTTCGCGCCGCGCTTGAACAGGTAGTAATGCTGAAAAACGACGGTACGCTGCCGATAAAGACCGCGCCAAAGAAGATAGCGGTGGCGGGAGCTCTTGCAAACTGCTGCCTGCGCGACTGGTACACGGGGTATTTCACCGATGCTGTCAGCGTTTATGAGGGCATAAAGCGGGAGTTCCCCGACTCGGAAGTTGTGTATGACAGCCTGTGGGATATCATCGCGGTAAAGGCTGCTAACGGTAAATACCTTTCCGTACATGAGGACGGTACTGTTCACGCTGACGCCGATACTGCCGGCGAAGCGGAACAGTTCGAGCTGCAAAGCTGGGGCGAGGGCTGGGAAAACCTGTATTCCGTGAAATACGGCAAGTACCTGCGCATGACTGACGAGGGTACGCTGAAACTGCACAACAGCGTGATATATGACTGGTTCACCCGCGAGACGTTCATCATCACCGAACCCGTGTACGGCTGTATCATCGAGGACTATCAGTTTCACAAGCGCCTTACCGTCGGTGATAACGGCAGGCTCACATTTGAGAAGCAGTGTGCGGTGACTGCGGACAACCGTTTTGAGATGGAATATGTCAACTCCGGTTATGACCGCGCGAAAAAACTGTCGGAGGATAATGACCTTGTGGTTTACTGTACCGGAAACCACCCCGTGCAGTCAGCGAAAGAGTGCTATGACCGGAGTACGCTGACGCTTGAAAGCGAAGTACGGCTGTATGACTGCTCAAACGCGGTAATGGTGCTGATATCGAGCTACCCGTATGCGATAACGACTGCGGCACAGGAATACCCTGCGGTACTGTACACCACCCATGCCGGTGCGCACCTCGGTACTGCCGTTGCAAGGACGATATCCGGAAAGAACAACCCCTCCGGGCATCTGCCCGTGACGTGGTATATGTCGGAGCGCGACCTGCCCGATATCCACGAATACGACATTGCCAAAGCGGGAACTACATATATGTATTTCGCGGGGACTCCGCTGTACCCGTTCGGGCACGGACTGTCGTACTCGGAGTTTGAACTCGGGGAATTGCACATAGAGCGCGGCGATAACGGCTATACCGCTTCTGTCGAGGTGACGAACAGGTCCGGTACGGACGGCACCGCGGCAGTGCAGATATATCGTCTGTCGGAGGGCAGCGAAAGCGTGATACCGCTGCCGAAGCGCAAACTCTGCGGTTTTGAGCGTGTCGCGGTCAGAGCGGGAGAGACGGTGACTGCAAAAATATCGGTGCCGGAGCATATCCTGCGCGTGTATGATGTTCGCAGCGGCAGAATGCTCGTCGAGGGCGGTACATACACATTTGCGGCGGGAATGTCAAGCATGGATATCCGCAAAAAGGTCAGCGTTCATATCGACGGTGAGACTGTCGGAACGCGCCCCGGCTGCTTTGCCGCAGACACCTTCGAGGAATACGAAAACATCAGGATAGTATATTCCCGTAAGCTCCGACGCGATCTTGTCAGAGCGGTACACTGGACGGGAACGCTCGTGTACGGCGGCATCGAACGTGAGCGCATCGAAACGGTGAAACTGCGGGTATCATCGCTGAATGGCGGAAAGGTGACTGTCGGGACAGATGATGAGAAATACGAAGCGCAGGTGCCGGTATGTGACGCATACGACGATCTTGCCGAAGTGGAGGTGCCTGTCGGGCGCGTTCCGGAAAGCGGTAAGATCACGATAGCGCTGACGGAGAATATGTGTCTGCTGGATATTCGGACAAGGTGAAAAAAAGCAGTGCCGCACGAGCTGTGCTGTACTGCCTTTTAAGTGTATGTCGCTTTTAAGTAAGCTGAGACGCTGCCCCGGTTGAAATTTATTTCAGTATCGCCGCCGGGCGTGTCACTTTTCATTCGAGGTGTATGTTTGTTCCCGTGTATATCTCGCGGCGGACTTTATTCATTGTGTCCTTGTCAAGCTCCGGCCAGTCGTTTACTTTGCGGGCTTTATCAGTTATAAGGAACGCTTTTTCCGCGCACAGTGCGATAGGCGTATCCGACAGGGAATCGGAATAGAAATTGTCGATGACCGGAAATCCGTGGTCGAATATGTACCGCGCCTTTTCCTTCGCGTACATCAGATTGTTCAGCAGAACATTGTATTCGCGGTCATATTCGGACGCGATAATACAGTCGGGAGAAGCACTGATTATAAGATCGTCGGGTCTTTTCTGTTCGAGATACCATGCCGATATGCGCTTTTCATGTTTATCCCAGAAACGCTCTATCTGCACGTCGAAATCGTCCGTCATCGCAAGAAAAGCGTAAAGGCGGAGTATAGCCTTATATTTGGGAAGTTTCCCGGTCTTATACATCAGCGCGTACCATGCTGTCCGCGGTGCGTAAGTAAACAGGAGCTTCGGGTGTCTCGCCATGCACCACATCATAAAATCGACAGTGCAGTTCGGATAATATATCGTACCGTCAAAATCATAAACATTCATACCGTGTGATCCTCCAGTGCATTTAACATCATCGCCGTAACGCCGATAATGTGATTATATCAGAAAAAATGTCAAAAGTCAACTCTGCGGTTCTCCGTGACCGCAGCATCGCTTCATATCCGTTTTCCCGCCCGAAGCGCCGTTTCGTTTCGGGCGGTTCGCTGAACGGTCAGGCGGTTTTGTAAAAAACAGTTGATTTTTCCGTTAATGTATGATATAATAAAATACAGTGGTATTTTTCCTGCGGGAGATGCCTGCCGTTGCCGCAGCGTCGGAAGACAAGATACAGGCGCGATCCCGCAGAAATGTGCACAGGAGCGGATATGAACAATAACAGGATAGCCTTCAGAGATATACTGAAGAATCAGAGCAAAGGAAGACTTGCAGTTTCCGTTGTGATCATCTTTTTCATCACAGCGGTCATCGTGGCATATAACATACTGCTGATGAACTCGATAAGTGAGAACGTGATAAACAGGGGACAGGCGACTGCCGAACGCTCGGCGGACACCGTTGACGATTTTCTGTCGGACTGTACCAACTCTATATCCGTTGTAGAGTTCACGCTTGACAAGATGATAATGAGCGGCAGATCTCCGGAAGATATACTCGGTTTTCTTGTGGAGCAGGACAATTCTTTGGAGAACACGATAGGTCAGGAAACTACAAAACTGTACGCCTTCATAGACGGTATGATATATGACGGCAAGGGCGAGATACGCGAACCCGATTATGTGATAGATGAACGCCCGTGGTACAGGAAAGCCATGTCAGACAAGGGCAGTTTCGTGCTCGTTGACCCGTATAAGGACGTGCATACCGGACATACGCTCATGACCATATCAAAGAGTATGTCAGACGGAAGGAGCGTTATAGCGCTCGATACGTCATTTGAGCGCATACAGAGCGTTCTCGAAAATGTCTCGGCTGATAATGGCAATATCACCGGTATCGTGCTCGACAGCAATGCAACGGTCGTCGCACATTCCGATATCTCGGAGATAGGCAGAAAGTACAGCGAGGAATCCGGCAGCATAGGTTCGCTGCTTGCACAGCGGCTCGAACCGGGCGCCGAAAAATACTTTGACTTTGAATACGGCAATCACGGCTACACCGCATACATAGTTCCGATACAGGGCGGCTGGTACAGCGTGTCCGTTATCGCGACCGCAGGGGAGTACATCCCGATAAGGATACTCTTTACGATAAGCGTCATAGCATCGGTGTTCACTATAGCCTCCATGGTCGTCATCATGATAAGATCGGGCAGCCGTGAGATAGTTGCCGCAAGGCTCAATTTGCAGCTTTCGTCCGCTGCCGACATTTATATGTCACTGAGCGATATCGACCTCAAAAACCGGACGATCATGCAGATAAAGGACGTCGATCCCGAATTTGTAAAGAATATCATCCCCGACCGCGAGAAGGATGTTCAGGAAACGTTCCGCACGCTGATGAAAATGCTGCCGGAGAGCCCCACAAAGCAGGCAGCCATTGATTTTGTGGAACTCGATACGCTCGACGAGCGGCTTAAAGATGTGAACAATATCTTCGTGGAGTATCTCAGCTTCAATGATATGTGGGTCAGAGGCAGGTTCGTCGTTTCTGTCCGTGACCCCGACGGCAGTATTTCCCATGTCCTTTGGATGCTTGAGGATATCGACGAGGAGAAGCGCATCAGAGACAGCCTTGCCGAAAAGACCGAGAAGCTCACATCGCAGCTCTCGTCTGCGGCGGATATCTACATCTCGCTGTGTGACCTCGATGTACGCGACAATTCCGTTACTTCGATAAAGAATGCGAATCCCGCTATAGCAAAAGCAGTAAACGCCTGCGACCACAATATGCAGGAGATCTTCTTCAGCATCATGCGGGGTCTGCCCGAAAGCCCCACAAAGCAGGCGGCTATAGATTTCTGCGACCTTTCGGATATCGACGAAAAGCTTGCCGGTACCAACACGATAACCGTTGAGTATCTGAGCTACGGCAATATCTGGGTAAGAGGCAGATACGTCGTTTCCGAGCGCGACAAGAACGGGAATATCACCCATGTTCTGTGGATGCTCGAAAACATAGATGCCGAGAAGCGCGCCCGTGATCGTCTCTCCGCCGTCGCCGAGAAACTGCACAACCAGATGTCTTCCATTGCGAACATCTATATGTCGGCGTATGACTTCGACCTCACGAATGACACATTCAGCGAGGTAAGAGCCTCAAACCGTCAGGTCACGGGCATCATCGGCGAGAACCGCGAGAATGCACAGCAGACGCTTTATATGGTCATGGATAAAATGACGGACGAGTCTGCGGCTGCCGCAGTCCGTGAATTCGTCGATCTCAGCACACTGAACGAACGTCTGAAAGGCACCAACACCATTACTATAGAATATCTCAGCAAAGACAAGATGTGGCGCAGAGGGCGTTTCATCGAGTCCGAGCGAAACGAGAACGGCAGACTTGACCATGTTCTCTGGGTCGTCGAGGATATCGACCAGGAGAAGAAAGACCGCGAAAAGCTCATAAATATGTCGGAACGTGCAGTTGCCGCAAAT
>CAMHBE010000136.1 GCA_946183095.1 uncultured Clostridia bacterium
CGCCTTTGGCGGTCAAAGCACTGCATCGTGCAGTGGAGCGCGCAGCTCTGGTCCCGTCTGGAAAGACGGCGCGAACGCGCTGCTGCACCTGCTTTATTGACACGCAGAAAGCTCCCACACGGGAGCTTTTATTTTTCCCGAAATTGCAAAAAAATTCCAAAAACCCCTTTATTTTCGGAATGTTTTGTGCTATAATACACTATGTATGAAATATTATCATGCAATAAGCACTACCGTGAGTATGCCGTGAAAGGAAACAGTGTATGACAGAACTTACCGCACAGGTAGATGATCTCGAAAAGCTGCATCAGCTTTTCGGCGATTTTGACTCAAATATCAATATAATACAGAAAGAATACGGCGTGTCTGTGTTCAGCCGTGACGGTTCGGTAAAGATCGTCGGTCAGGAGGACAGAACACAAAGCGCTCTCAAAGCGATAGAGGGACTTCTGGAACTTATCGACCGCGGCGAAACGATCAATGACATGAGCGTCCGGTATGTTATCGGGCTCGTGAACGAGGGTGCCGAGGAACAGGTCACGGAGATCGGCGGAGATACCGTTTGCGTGACATTTACCGGCAAGCCCGTCAAGGCAAAGACTATAGGTCAGAAAAAGTACATCGACTGCATTAAAAACAACACCATAGTGTTCGGCGTGGGTCCCGCGGGTACCGGCAAGACTTATCTCGCTGTCGCAATGGCGGTAAAGGCGTTCAAAGCACATGAGATAAACCGTATAATCCTCACGCGTCCTGCCGTTGAAGCGGGTGAAAAGCTGGGATTTCTGCCCGGTGACCTGCAAAATAAGGTAGATCCGTACCTGCGTCCGCTGTATGACGCACTTTTCGACATGATGGGAGCGGAGAGCTATCAGCGCAATCTTGAAAAGAATATCATCGAAGTTGCACCTCTGGCGTATATGCGCGGAAGAACACTCGATGACAGCTTTATAATCCTCGACGAAGCGCAGAACACCACGCCGGAACAGATGAAGATGTTCCTCACGCGTCTCGGGTTCAACAGCAAAATGGTCATAACCGGCGATATTACGCAGATAGACCTGCCGGATAATAAGCGTTCCGGACTTGTGGAGGCTGTAAAGATACTCAAAAACATAGACGATATCGCGATAACGCGCTTTTCGGAAAAGGACGTTGTACGTCACAAGCTCGTGCAGGATATAGTGCGGGCTTACGAGAAAGCAAGCGAGAAAAGAACATAAAACGTAAATTTATGAACAACGGAGGCAGATATGATAACAGTCAGAGTTTTCGGTACAAACAAACAGAAGATAGTTCCCGTAACAAAGGAACTGCGAACACTTGTAAAGCACTGCTGCTCGGAAACGCTCTTTGAGGAAGGCTACAAGGGCGATTTTGAAGTTTCGGTGACGTTTGTAGACAACGAGGGTATCCGCGAGATCAACAGAGAATACCGCAATGTGGACAGGGAAACGGATGTGCTGTCGTTCCCGATGACAAATGAAGGCGAAGATTTCAGCGTTGACCCAGAGACAGGCTGCAATATGCTCGGTGATATAGTGCTTTCACTGGAAAAAGCTATCACGCAGGCAGAGGAATACGGTCACAGTTTCAAGCGCGAGGTGGCATTCCTCACCGTCCACTCGATGCTCCACCTGCTGGGGTATGACCATGAACGCAGCGAGGAAGAAGAACGCGAGATGTTCGGAAAGCAGGACATCGTGCTTGACGCAATGGGTCTGGAACGCTGATGAGCCGCATTGTAAAGGCACTCAGAAGTTTTTACTGCGCCGGACGCGGGATAGCGTACTGTCTGCGGCATGAGCGACATCTTCGGATCCATATAGCAGTGAGCGCCTATGTTTTGTATTTCTCGACATTCTACAGCTTCACACGCGGTGACTATGCGCTGATAGTGCTCACCTGCGCACTGGTCATAGCTGCCGAGATCATGAACACTTCAATAGAGGTAGTGATAGACAAGGTATCTCCGAAATACAATATGTTCGCGCTGATAGGCAAGGATATAGCTGCGGGAGCCGTTCTCGTGACAGCTATCGGTGCAATTGTCATCGGTGTGTTCATGTTCTGGGATGTTGATGTATTTGCAAGAATATTCGCCTATTTTACGGGAAATATCATCCGCCCTCTGATACTTCTTGCAACTCTCGCACTTGCGGTATGGTTCATAGCAAGCACAAAGCCTCGTAAGACCGGAAATAAAATGAAAAAGGAAACAGAAAAATGACAAGATCGGTATTTGTAGCGATAACAGGCAGACCGAACGCGGGTAAGTCCTCGCTCACGAACCTGCTCGTAGGTGAAAAGATCGCAATAGTAAGCCCCAAACCCCAGACTACGCGAACCCGCATAAACGGAGTGCTTACGAAAGGTGAAACACAGTTCGTGTTCATAGATACTCCGGGAATGCACAAGCCGCGCACTAAGCTGTCAGAAAACATGGTCAAGGCGATAGAGAACAGCGTCGCGGATGTGGAAGTGTCGCTGCTTGTGGTCGATGCCACCAAAAAGCCTGCCGCATTCGAGGAAAAGCTCATAGAGGACTTCAAGGCGAAGAAATGCGACGTGATACTGCTCATCAACAAAGTCGATCTTATAAAGGACAAGAGCGAGTTGCTTGCAATGATAGACAGCTACTCGAAGCTGTACGACTTCGCGGATATAATACCGATAAGCGTGAAGAAACGCGACAACACCGAGCTGATAATCCCGGCAGTCGAAAAATATGCCGTAGAAAGCCCGCATTTCTTTGATGACGACCTGCCGACCGACCAGCCGGAGAAGGTGTGGCTGGCTGAGATAATCCGCGAAAAGCTGCTCAACAACCTGCACGACGAGATACCGCACGGGATAGCTGTGCAGGTTGAGTCACTCGAATATTCAAAGACCAACAAGGGCGAGGACATCGCCGATATCCGTATAGCGATAATATGTGAGAAGCAGTCCCACAAAGGCATGGTGATCGGCAAGGGCGGCTCCATGCTAAAAAAGATCGGTCAGCTCGCTCGAGAGGAAATGGAAGAATACTTTAGCATGAAGGTCAACATGAACTTGTGGGTAAAAGTCAAGGAGGACTGGCGCAACAACGAGAACGCTATAATGGACTTCGGACTGAAATTCGAATGATGCGATTTATTGCGGTTATTGCTGTCGCAGAGCGGGTTTGAATGTCGTGTTCACAAAATAAATCGAAAGGAACAGAATTATGCTTGTTACCGTTGACGGTATTGTTATCGGCAGGCGCTCTATCGGTGAGACCGGCTGTTTCATAGATGTGCTTACCGATGAATACGGTGTCATTGAAGCCGTCGCGCATGGTGTTAAGAAGCTGACGAGTAAGAATGCGGGTTCTGCCGCACTCTTTTCTTATTCAAGGTTCTGTTTCTCGAAAAACGGTGTAAAATACACACTCAACAGCGCTGAGCCGAAATTCAGCTTTCACGGCATTTCGTCCGACATCGAGTACCTTTCGCTTGCGGCGTACTTCGCGGATGTTCTGAAAGATACGGTGGCATCTGAGCAGGAAAACGCCGGTATGCTGCGCTTTGCGGCTGTAACTATGTATGAGCTTGACAAGAAGCGCAGATCCCTCGATCTGATAAAATCTGTGTTTGAGCTGCATATCTCTGCAATGCTCGGATTTTCGCCGGATCTGCGGGCTTGCAGGGTATGCGCCTGCTACGAGCATGAAAAAATGTATTTCGATGCTGTAAACTCGTGCATAGTATGCGGCGATTGTGTACAAGAATACAATGCACCTGCGGGACTTACTGAGCTGTCACCGGAATTGCTGTATGCCATGAGGTATATCGTGTTCTCGCCGGTGGATAAGATCTACAAGCTCGATGTCAATGCAGATGTTCAGCGTAAACTGTCTCTGCTCACAGAGGAGTATCTGCTGCATCAGCTTGACAGGGAATTCAGAAGTCTCGATTATTTCAAAACGATTAAATTATAAAAATCAGATCATCTTATTTACGCTCTGTGAGCGGATTTATAAAAATATGTTCACAAAAATAATTATTATGTTCGCATTTTTTGAAAGGGAGAAAAATGAATTATAAATACAGAAAACTTGAACTTGATAAAGTGCTCGAAATGCTCAAAAACGAGGCATGGAGCGATATTGCGAAAGAAAAGCTCGGAAAGACCGAACCGTCCTATGATATAGACACGGTAAGGAGAGAACTAAAAAAGACTGACGAAGCCTTCGTTCTGTCGAGCAAGTTCGGCACACCGCGCTTCTATAATATCAAAGACGTTTCCTCCAGCGCCCGCCGCGCTTCACAGGGAGCGTCGCTCACACTGCGTGAACTGCTCGACATCGGGCTTGTTCTCCGTGAAACTGACGGTCTTGCGGCATGGTACGACCAGTGCAGCAACACGGACAGTGCTCTGAACGAATATTTCGCCATGCTCACACCGAACAAAACGCTGTCCGCGACTATCGAGAACTCTGTTTTATCGGAGACGGAACTGTCCGACAGCGCAAGCCCGGAACTTGCACGCATCAGAAAGGCGATAGTAAGGCAGGGTATGCGGATAAAGGAGCAGCTCGACTCCATGATAAAGAGCAAGACGACACAGAAATACCTACAGGAAGCTCTTGTAACGCAGCGTGACGGACGTTATGTCGTGCCGGTCAAGACCGAGTATAAAAGTCAGGTCAGCGGACTTGTTCATGATACATCCGCTACCGGTTCAACGCTTTTCATAGAGCCTATGAGCGTTGTCGAAGCCAACAATGAGATACGCATCCTCAAAAGCGAGGAGATCGCGGAGATAGAGCGCATCATCAAGGAAATGTCGGAGCAGGTCGGCACGTTCTCAGAAATGCTTATTATGAACATTTCCTGCATCCTGAAACTTGAAGAATACTTTGCAAAATCCAACCTCGCGGCGAAAATGACAGCCGTAACGCCGGAGATAACCGAAAAACCGGTATTGCGGCTGAATAAAGCCCGTCACCCGCTTATCCCGAAGGAGAATGTAGTTCCCACAACAATAGTGCTCGGTGAAACATACACGAGCCTTATCATCACGGGTCCGAACACCGGCGGTAAGACTGTCTCGCTGAAAACGGCAGGTCTGCTTACTCTCATGACCATGTGCGGAATGATGATACCCGCCGGTGATAACAGCGTAGTGGGAATATTCTCAAAGATACTCGTGGATATCGGCGACGAGCAGAGCATTGAGCAGAACCTGTCAACATTCTCGTCGCACATAACCAATATCGTGCATATCATTAAGGCAGCGAACGACCGTTCACTTGTGCTGCTGGATGAGCTGGGTTCCGGTACCGACCCTATCGAGGGTGCAGCTCTCGCAGTGGCTATACTTGACTATCTGCGCCGCAAGAACAGCCGTGTCATGGCGACTACCCACTATCAGGAAGTGAAGCTGTACGCGGTCGAACAGGACGGCGTCGAGAATGCGAGCTGTGAGTTCGATGTGAACACTCTGCAGCCCACATATAAGCTGATAATCGGCGTTCCCGGCAAGTCCAACGCTTTCGCCATTGCAAAACGTCTCGGCGTGAACGATGATATCATAGGTCATGCAAGCTCACTCGTCACGGATGAAAACAGGCGGTTCGAGCGAGTCATCGAGAGCCTTGAAAAATCCCGGCAGGAGCTTGATTCTCTGCGTTCGGAAGCGGAGATAAACGCGAGAAACGCGAAGGAACTGTCGGAATCCCTCGAAAAAGAACGCGATGAACTTGAAAAGCAGAAGGAGTTCGAGCTGGAAAAAGCGCGCAGCAAGGCAATGAGCATTGTTGAGCAGACACGCTTCGGCGCGGATAAACTCATGGAAGACCTCGACAAGCTGCGCCGCGAGAAGGATAAAAAAGACTTCTCGGAATTGGTGAAGTCCTCGAAGTCTAAAATGAACAATACTCTTGATGCGCTCTATGACAAAGCAAATCCCGTTACGGTACGGAAAAAGACCAAATATGTCCTG
>CAMHBE010000137.1 GCA_946183095.1 uncultured Clostridia bacterium
CTTTTCGGTGCAGCGTTAGGCTGCCGCAAGTCCAGAGCGCGTAGCTCTGGTGCCGTCTGCAAAGACAGCGCGAACGCGCCGTTGCACCACCTTTCTGACCGCGCTGCACGCGCCGCTGCACCACCTTTCTGACCGCGAACTTTATTGATACGCAGATGAGCGGGCATTGCTGCCCGCTCTTTTTATATAAAGCGGAAAAGCCGGTTACACTCCCGGGACATGGCCGCGCCGGGGCTGTTCATGAGCGTCTTGCGCTACCCCGCCGTTCTCCGCTTTTTAACAGTATATGCCGTTTGCGCGCAATTGTGCGGTGTCCTTTTTCTCCATATTTTGCAAAATTTTACAAAAACCCTTTTATTTTTGCAAAAAGTGTGATATAATAATAACGATTATGTTTATGTGGTAACTTTAAAATGTCTCGGCAGCATCCGGACGGAGCAATGCCGGACAGATTTGATCTGACCCCGCGCAAAATGCGGGATCACAGGGGATGATATATTGACTTTTGAAGAAAAGCTCGACAGGGCAAAGGTGGGCAGCAAAGCGGCGTATGAATCTCTGTGCCTTGCCTGCATCGACAGCCTTTATACGGCGGCACTCATAGCGCTGAAGAACGACCGCGCCGCGTCCGGTGCGGTATCTTCCGCCATTTCCGACGGATATACCGGTATCTCGCGCATAAGAGATGAACGTCACCTGCGTTCGTGGCTCGTGCATGAGCTTACCAAAAACGTTGTGGACAAGCTGAAAGCGTTCAAGGCGGAGGGTGTTACCCATACCGCTTCGGGAACTTTCGCCGATACTGGCAGGCTTCCGGATGTGGAAAGGCTTATTTTTGCGATATCTGTCTGCTTCGGCTACAGCATCCGTGAGATATCCATTCTGACAGGTATGGCGGAAGGTACTGTTTCGGATAAGCTCGCGTCTGCAACGGAACATCTCGGCGCGGATCTCGATTCGGTGTCGGCAAAAGCGGCATCATATCAGGCTCCCGAAGCGCTCAAAGAGAAGTACCGCGCATTCGATGAGTCCGTTGCAAGGCTCCAGCGTACCGCCGTACTGTCGGAAATTCCTGTGGTGCAGGCTCCCGATATCTCACAGCCGACAGTCGTTGAAGCTCCCGAACCCGTACAGATGCCCGTAGTGCAGGAAACTGTGGCAATGGAGCCTGTACGCCCCGCGGAAGCTACCGCGGCGAAGCCCGCAGAAGCCGACACGGTGGAGATCTCGCCGCTCGCGCTGGAAACGGAAAGCGGCGATGATGATATCTTCGTTGAAGAGACGTCCGGGGAAGACGAAGAGGGAGAAGACGGGGAGAGCGAAGAACAGCCCGTATATGCGGAAGAAAGCGTCCCTGTGCAGGAGACAGAGGGAAGCGAAGAAAAGGCGTTCGACGCGGAAACGTTCATAGCTGTGGTATCAGCCGAGAAGATGAAGGGCAGCGAGTTCCTGCGCCTTATCGGAAATACCCGCATCAGCAACAGCGTTTACCGGGAGATAGAATCCAACCCGCATCTGTCAAAGAAGCGTCTCGTGGAACTGCTCGAACAGTCCCCGCTCACCGAAGCGGATTATTATAAGATGCTAACCGCGATAAAGCACCGTCGCGAGATGCTGAACGCGAAGGAAGAAAACCGCCTTGCCCTCGAACGCGCCGGACTGTTTGACGGTACGCGCCGCGGGAGATATAAGCGCAAGCCGAAAGAAGCTCCCAAGACCGAGATGCAAATGGCGATAGGGCTTGATCGGCAGACCCCGGCAGAGAGCGGCGACCCCGCTGTGCGCGAGACGGGTATCCCGTTTGATGATACATCTGTAAGGGGCGTGCACATTTCCGAGGTACATAGCGAACCACAGCAGCGTGTAGGTTACAGACCCGATGTGACTGCTCCGATACCGGTGTCCGTGGAGACGGCGGAGGACGATGATGACGGTGCATTCACACCCGTGCTGTCGGAAGATATGTTCGATGAGTACGGCAACACTGCGGAAATACCGATAATAGACGAAAATATGCGGGAGGAATATGATGACGGATCTCCGGCAGCACCCGATATTCCCGCAAAGCCGGAGTTGAAGGTGCTGACGGCAGTGCCCGTGTCAGCAGAAAGTGAAGAGCCTTCCGCACCCGAAGCGGAGAACGGTATTGCCGAAGAAGCGGCGGAGACGGGAGCGGTGCAGGAGCTTACGGAAGAAGTGACTGAGACAACCGAAAAAGAAGCAGGCGGGGAGAATACCGAGGAACCGGAAACGCCTGCGGAAGAAACGCACAAGACCGAATTTACGGAAACCGCCGAGATAAAGCCGGTAGCGGGACTTTCCGATACGCGCCCCTTTGAAAAGCGGTTCGATATGCTCGAACAGGAAGCCGCCGCAAAAGGCAGCGAGGAGCACGGCGAGGGTGATAGCATAACCACCGACCCGCTCGCGAAAATGACCGTGACGCAGATCATCGAAGGTGTCGAGGCGGAGAACGATGATGACGGGTTTGTTCCGGACGTTGATGTTTCGTTTGACGATACCGGCGAGATACCGGTCGTGCGGCAGCAGGAGGAAGAAGAAGCGGATGACGCTGTCGGGAATGACGGCGGGGAAGACGATGAAGCCGGCGGTCGTCCGCGCTACAAAGGCGAGGAATATTTCTACGACGACAGCAAATACCACGAGGGCGACAACCGCGGCAAGATAATTTTCTGTATCGTGTGTGCGCTGCTGCTGGCGGCGGGAGCTGCTCTGCTGTATTTTGTGCTGCCGAAGAACGGCGGCGGGGAAAGCGCGGAGACGACTGTGACCGGGCAGACCGGAACTGCCGATGAAGCGGCGGAGAGCACGGCGGCTGAGGCGGAAAAGGAAGCGCCGAAGGAAGAAGTGTTCTCGGAGGAAGCGGCATTCCGCGCGGCTGCGTCTCTTGACGAGTTCGGCGGCAGCGGTCGCAGCGACGGCTCGGCTGAGCGCTATATATGGGATATGCAGTACATGAGAGCATCCGACGAACCTTACAGCAAGTTGTTCACAAGGACGATATCTGTGAACGACGGTATGGCGTATGTTTTTGTCGGTGAGATCACCGGCAATGGGACGCTCTACGCGATACCGCTTGACAGCGAGGATCACAAACCTGTCGGTTCGGTGGAGCTTTACGGTGAGGAGTCGCACGGGTTTGCGGCGGTCGGTGACAAGGTGTATGTATGGAGACCGCAGGGAACCGGCGTGGAAACTTACATAACCGTTATGTCGCGGGATCTCGGCACGGTCAGTACATACACTGTTCTTGCGGGATTTACCGACGTGGGTATAGTTGACGGAAAGTTGATCTTTGTAGGTAATTATACTCCGCGGATAGGCGAAATGGCAGGTGTGACAGTCCCCTATTATAATAGCAGCTTCATAGAGGAGACCCGCCACGACATTGCAGCAGAGGACGTTTCGGTGATAGAGGGTGCTAAGTTTGCCGCGTCCACCGTGCTGTTCGAGCCGGAAAGCGGCACTTTCACGGCAATAGTAGGCGGTTACGGGACTTATGCGCAGTTCACCGATAGCGGGATAACGCTGCTGATACCCGACGACGGCTGTACATATATTGCGGAAACAGGAAAAGATCTGCGCCCGAAGTCGATAAAGCGTATGAAAGGCGAAGCGTTCGCACCCGAGTGCTACTATGGCGGCGGACTTGTCGGGCTGCAATACACAGATACCGAGCACGGCGTGACGGCATACAAGGGCGGCAAGACTCTTACCACGCAGGAAATGCCCGATGATGAGCCTAAAGAGGTCGCGAGGGCTATAGCGCTGTCGGGCGATACCGTGTATGTCAGGACGCTGAAATATGAAAACAGCAACACCGAAAAAAGTTCTGATATGCTGTACGGTTTCGACATGAGCGGTGACGAGCCTGTCTCGGCGAAGATAGAAGCAGACGACATTTATTCAGAAAAGCTGATAAAGGCGGGTAAGTACCTTGCCGGCGTAACGGGAGAACCCGGTGAGGACGGCGAACGCGCGGGACTGCGCCTGTCGCTGTACAGGTACGACGGGGCGCTGATAGAAGCTGCGCACACGGTGATAGAACTTGATGAAGAAACGCCCAGAGAAAATCTGAAATACATCAAGAGCGATGCGGAGACAGACCCCGCGCAGCTTGCCGTAAACGAGGACGGAACGATGTTCGCGGTGCCGACCGAATATTTCGACGGCTTTTCGGCAGTCCGCCGCGTTGTAACGCTCACATTCGACGGTTCGGATTTTACGCAGACGGGCGATATACAGCTCTATGATGTTAAACAGACTGTGCCGTTCATATCGGACGAAAAGCTGTACATTTTCACGGACAAGGAGATAATAACCGAAGACGGTAAGGTGCCATATACGGAGTGAGATGCAGCCGAGACTGCGTGCCGTGCTCGGAGCGGGATGTATCGGAGACTGCGTGCCCTGTTCGGAACGGGATGCGTCGGAGACTGCGGGCACCGCCCGCACCCGCTCAGGGGCTCGCGCCGCCCCTGAGGACCCGGCGGCAGCGTGACGCTGGACCCAATAATTTTTTAATCAAAGAATCCTGTTATGATGTCAATTAATATATCAAGTAATCCAACAATTTGACAAATTGCGACATCTGCTTATTGTATATCTATCGACAGGATATACGATAAGTAGATTTATTTTGCGCGAAATCTATTGACAAAAAGAAATAAAAGTGATATCATAAAGATATCAAAGAGATAAACTTTGAAAACGGAAAAAGGAGTGGATAAATATGACTGAAAAGATCTACACAACAAGAAAAAACGGAATGGCAGTTCTCCTGCTGACGATACTGCTTTACTTAGCGGCAATAGCCGGACTGGTGTTCGGCATTATCATGTCAGACAGCGGAAACGGCAGCGGTCTGTGGACGTTCGTTACCGTGATATGCGGAATATGGATCGCACTCGGCTGGTTCCCGTTCTGCGGACTGCGTGTTCTGAAGCCGCAGGAGGCGCTCGTTCTCACCCTCTTCGGCAAGTATGTCGGCACTCTCAAGGGCGACGGTTTCTACTACGTCAACCCCTTCTGCACGGCAGTGAATCCCGCTGCGGGTACCAAACTCCGTCAGAGCGGTGATGTGGGGCAGGGAAACACTGCCGCGGCAATGCTCAAAGTTTCGGGCGGGGATGCCGTGTACACCATGACGGATAAGCGGATATCCCTCAAAATAATGACCCTCGACAATGCAAAGCAGAAAATAAACGACTGCCTCGGCAACCCCATTGAGATCGGCATAGCCGTTATGTGGAAAGTCGTTGATACCGCGAAAGCCGTGTTCAGCGTTGACAACTACAAGGAATACCTCTCTTTGCAGTGCGATACCGCGCTCCGCAACGTGGTAAGGCTGTATCCATACGATGTTGCACCGAATGTCGATACCACAGGCGACGGCATTGCTGACGAGGGCAGTCTGCGCGGTTCAAGCGACGTTGTGGCGAACCGCATAAAGGACGAGATACAGGAACGTGTGAGAAATGCAGGTCTTGAGATAGTCGAAGCACGCATAACATACCTCGCGTATGCTCCGGAAATAGCCGCCGCTATGCTGCAAAGACAGCAGGCATCAGCTGTTGTCGATGCAAGAAAACTGATAGTTGACGGAGCGGTCGGAATGGTCGAAATGGCGCTGGAGGAACTCAGCAGGAAGAACGTTGTGGAGCTTGACGACGAGCGCAAAGCCGTTATGGTCTCCAACCTTCTGGTAGTTCTCTGCGGCAACCACGATGCACAGCCCGTTGTCAACTCCGGGAGCCTATATTGATGAGCGCTAAAAAGCAAGTTCCGCTCCGTCTGTCGGAAAAGCTGTACAACGACATTGCGGCATGGGCGGAGGACGATTTCCGCTCTGTAAACGGTCAGATCGAGTATCTGCTCACCGAATGTGTGAAACAGCGGCGTAAAAACGGCGGTTACGCTCCCAAAGACGATGTGGAGAATGAGG
>CAMHBE010000138.1 GCA_946183095.1 uncultured Clostridia bacterium
TATGTATATTTATCAATTATCTCATTTTGCCAACTGATTATGACAAAAATGTGTCAATTGTGAAAAGTTTGTTAAAATTAGCACTCTCCTCTTGACAGTGCTAAAAATCGTGCTATAATATAAATTGAACAAAGGAACAGAGACGAAAGAGGAGCGGCGCCCGGAAAGATATGCTCCCCGATCCGAGACCTCCGTGCCTGTGCTCATAAAAGCGCGGTATGCAGACCGCGCAAGGCAACAGTGTCAGCGTTAAGAAGGAGGAATGACCTATGTTACTGCCTACAATTTTTGGTGAAAATCTGTTTGATGATTTGATGGATATGAGTTTCCCGACATTCGGTGATTTCGACGACATCGACAAGAAACTGTACGGGAAGAAAGCAGCCCACATAATGAAGACCGATGTGCATGAGCACGACGATCACTTTGAGGCGGATATCGACCTGCCGGGCTTCAGCAAGGAACAGGTAAAGCTTGCTCTCGAAGACGGCTATCTGACCGTAAGCGCCGAGAAGGGTCTCGACAAGGACGAAAAGGACAACAAGGGTAAGCTGATACGTCAGGAACGTTACAGCGGCGCGATGTCCAGAAGCTTCTACGTCGGCGAAGAAGTCACCGTTGAAGAGATAAAGGCGAAGTTCGAGAACGGTGTCCTGAAAATAGATATCCCGAAGAAGGAGCCGAAAAAGCAGATACCGACAAACAAGTATATCCAGATCGCATGACCTCCATACAGTGAAACATCCCTCTGCAAAGCGCAGGGGGATGTTTTATATTATCCGAGTATCTTTTTGGCAAAATCAACGGTGTCCTTCGCGTCCTTCGCGTAGCAGTCAGCGCCGATAGCGTCCGCGTATTCCTGCGTAAGCACCGCACCGCCCACAACAACTTTGCAGTCATGCCCGCTCTGCCGCAGCAGCCTTATCGTCTGCTCCATTGCTCCGAGGGTGGTTGTCATGAGCGCGCTCAGACCAACGAGCTTCACGTCATGTTCTATAGCCGCATCCACCACCGTCTGTTCCGGAACGTCCTTGCCGAGGTCAATGACCGTATAGCCGTAGTTCTCCAGCAGTGTTTTTACGATATTCTTGCCGATATCGTGTATGTCGCCCTTTACCGTCGCGAGCACTATCTTGCCTTTGCTGATGCGGTTCTCGCCGCTCATTGCAGCTTTTATCGCCGCAAAACAAGCCTGTGCGGCATTCGCCGAAAGTATGAGCTGCGGCAGGAATATCCTGTTCTTGCCGAAATCGTCTCCGGCACGGTCAAGCGCCGGTATCAGCTCGCCGTTGATTATGTCCATTGCGTCGGTACCGTCTGCGAGTTTCTGTTTCGTGAGCGCTTCGGCATCTTTGTCAAGTCCCTTTTCTATCGCATACGAGAGTGTCACTTCCGCTTTCGGAGCCGACGGCTTTTGTGCCGCATCCTGCCCGAAACGTGCGATATACTCCGCAGCGTTTTCGTCGTGCGCCGCAAGTACCCTGTACGCGAATACAGCGCCAGACATTGCCGGGATATTCGGGTTTATGATAGGCAGGTCAAGCCCGCACTCCATAGCCATTGACAGGAACGTGCTGTTTATCATTTCGCGGGCGGGCAGTCCGAACGATATGTTCGATACGCCGAGCACCGTGTGCAGCCCCAGCCTGTGCTTTACTTCACGCACGGCGTTAAGTGTTTCGTAAACGGCTTTCTGTTCGGTGCTGACGGTAAGCGTCAGGCAGTCGATGAACACGTTCCCGCGAGGTATTCCGTATTCCTCAGCCTTCTTCACGATACGTTCCGCTATCTCAACGCGCTGTTCGGCTTTCGGCGGAATGCCGTTCTCATCGAGGGTAAGACCCACGACAGCCGCGCCGTATTTCTTCACTATCGGCAGGATGCGCTCCATTACCGCGTTCTCGCCGTTTACGGAGTTCACGACAGCCTTGCCGTTGTACACCCGCAGAGCCGCTTCGATAACATCCGGCTTTGTGCTGTCTATCTGGAGCGGCAGATCGGTGATGCCCTGCAGCGCCTTGACGACGCGCACCATCATTTCTTTCTCGTCTATTTCGGGCAGTCCCACGTTCACATCGAGGATATCCGCGCCCGCGCTGACCTGTTCGAGCGCCTGACCGAGTATATAGTTTATATCGTTGTTACGCAGAGCTTCTTTGAACAGCTTCTTGCCTGTGGGGTTTATGCGCTCGCCGATGATCTTCGGGCAGGTGATATCCACTACGCGGCTGTAGCTGCACACGGACGAAACGCCGCTCAGTTCCTTGCGCGGTGCGGGAACGTGTTCCGTCAGCATCTTTTTCAGCGCTGCGATATATTCGGGCGTGGTCCCGCAGCACCCGCCGTACACCTTTACGCCCATATCGGTGTATTTCACGCAGTCGGCGGCGTACTGTTCCGCGGGAACGCTGTACTTGCCGGTGGCGGGGTCGGGCAGTCCCGCGTTCGCTTTTACCGCAACGGGCAGATCGGTATAGCGCGTTATCTCCTCGACTATGCCGTAAAGCTCGTCGGGTGCAAGTGAGCAGTTCACGCCTATGGCATCCGCGCCCAGTCCCTCAAGGGTCATTGCGGCTGCTCCCGGCAATGCACCGGTAAATGTACGCCCGTTCTTCTCGAATGACATGAACGTCATAACGGGCAGGTCGGAATGTTCCTTTGCCGCGAGAAGCGCCG
Organism: uncultured Clostridia bacterium; assembly: GCA_946183095.1. Lineage (GTDB taxonomy): Bacteria > Bacillota > Clostridia > Oscillospirales > Ruminococcaceae > Ruminiclostridium_E. The sequence continues at coordinate 2,677 of CAMHBE010000138.1, forward strand.
CCTTTATCTCGTACAGATCGGTCATAGTCTCTATGATTATCAGATCTGCGAGGTCTTTTCCCGCGTCGACTATCTCCGCGAATATCTCATAAGCGTACTCAAAAGACAGTGTTCCCGCAGGTTCAAGGAGCTGCCCGGTAGGTCCTATGTCGAGCGCCACGAGCGTGTCTGTACCCTCGGCGGCTTTTCTTGCGACAGAGAGCGCCTTTTGCACCACCTCTGCAACTGTAATGTTCGTTTTCGAGAGTTTGAGCCTGTTTGCGCCGAATGTGTTCGCGCTGAATATGTCGGCTCCCGCTTCGATGTACGAACGGTGTATCTCCTCTATCTGTTTCTCCATTGTGAAGTTCATCAGTTCGGAGGTCTGTCCGGGGCGCATACCGCGCTTTTGCAGTTCGGTTCCGAAACCGCCGTCGAGAATGACATAGTCCTTTTTGAAAAGTTCCTTAAATTCCATAAAAACACCGCTCTTTTATATTAGATGATTGATAATTTACGATCGCTGTTCACAAATTAAGCGAAAAAGAAAGGCTGACGTTTATGTCTCCACCCTCCGGCGGAGAAAGCACGTCATTTTCTATAATAATGGTTTTGCTGAGGTAAAACAGAATGTTTTATTCAGACAATGCCGGTTTGCGTTCAAAATGCTTTATGCACAGGGGAAAAACGAACGTCACATAGAACATCTGGATAAAGCAGGTCGTGACAGTGCCGCCCACACCGGGGATCAAGCTTTTTAACAAAGGGTTAAGGATAAGGCTTACAGCGTAATAGCTCAGAAGTCCGGTGGCGAGCCGTGTTATCCTCGTTATCATAGGTACGTCGGTCGAAAAGCCGACAAATCGCTTTTCCAATATCCAGCCTAACAGGAAGCCAACGCACCAGCCAACACCTTTGTAAGTATCGTTTGCCATTTTCGCGCCGTCAACCAGCAGTTCACCCGCTTCGTTATAATCCATAGGGTATGACTTGACCGCAGCAAATACCGCGATCGCAACAGCGGCAGCGATACCGATGCACGCCACCAATATGTCTTTTCCGGGGTTCTTATCTACCCATGCGAGCAGCTTGCCGGTCAGCCACATCACGAGCAGTCCTGCACCTGCACCTACCAGAATATCCTGCGGCGTATGTACTCCCAGAAAAATGCGGCTGAACGCAATGAGTACGACAAAGATACCCAGTGTTATGCGAAGTCCTTTGGAGAGTTCCTTGCGGATAGCGCCGCCGCCGAACAGCGACGCGGCATTCATGCTGTGCCCGCTCGGGAAAGAATATCCCGTCGCCAATGCAAGTGCGTCTTTGTCAGGCACGATGCGCACATCTCTGATCCATGGACGATATACACAGGCTGTCACCTTCAGTAACCCGTTGACAACTCTGTTGCCGCTCCAGCCCATTAAAAGGTATTTGCCGAACTCCTTGTCTGCGCACCAGTATATCAGTGCCGTTATTATGAGCACAGTATTCATTTCACCGATGAAACTCATCTTTGTCATAAAATCTGTCAGACAAGCACCGGCTCCGTTTCTGAATTCCTGTAGTATCAAAAGAATATCAATGTCCATATCTTTCCTCCTCAACTCATGATTTGTATCAGTTGTAATAAGCGGTATATATCTGCGCTTTGATGTATTTTTCTTTTTCTTTGCATCAGATCGCGCAGGTGATCCCCGTTTTGCGGTAATTACAAGTCTTCCGCAAATTGCACGTCGCGCAGCCGCGTATTCCCTTTGCCTGTTCGGTGTCGGAAATGCCTATCACCGCCGTGACGGACTTTCTAGGTATGAGGATATCACTGCCTGTCACGGTAAGCCCTATCCGCTTGTCGGCATCGAGATAACGCACGATATCCGACTGCACATCGAGCGGGTAATCCCCGTAGCCGGGGCTGAACCGCCATGTGAAAAAGCCCGCGTTCTTTTCATGCAGTTCTCTCTCGGCATCTTCGCAGACCTGCTCGATAAATGCACTCGCAAGAGCGTCAAGTATCAGCGCATACGCCATGTTGGTTATCTCGGCGGTGCGTATCAGCCTGTCGGCAGCACTGCCGAGCGTTGCCGCGAAAATGATGACTCTGCTGCTTGCCGAAAGGTGCGCCGCAATGTCATTTCCTTTCAGAAGATACGACACGTCATTTTTCGGCGACAGCTTGCTGATATATCGCGGTACGGCAGCTTTTGCAAGCTCGTCATAAGCCTTGTCGAGCAGCGCGGATGTCGCATCGTCGGGCTTATTGCCGCGGTAGCCGAGATACCGCAGTGCTTCGCTTTTTACGTCCGTCACAGCAGCTTACCCACCATTTCGGTGAGTTTGCGGGCAATGTACGGATTGTTCATCGTGTAGATGTGTATGCCGTCAACTCCGTTTGCGAGCAGGTCAGTCATCTGGTCGGCGGCGTAGGCGATACCCGCGTCGATGAGGGCTTCGGGGCGGTGCTCATACTTCGTCACCATGCGCACGAACTTCTGCGGAAGCGACGCACCGCACATCGTCACCATACGCTCGATCTGGGATTTGCTCGTGACCGGCATGATACCCGCGGAGATCGGGACACTGATGCCCGCTATCTTCGCCTTGTCGCGCATATCATAGAAAAACGCGTTGTCGAAGAACAGCTGTGAGATAAGTTCCTCCGCGCCCGCGTCAACTTTCTTGCGAAGGTTCAGGATATCGTCAACAAGGTTGTCGGATTCGGTGTGACCTTCGGGATAGCACGCGCCCGAAATGCCGATGTTGTCGTATTTGCTGTGTTCGCGGATGAATGATATCATCTCGCTTGCGTGGCGGAAATCGGTCTTCGGGGGAACATTCTGGTTGATGTCGCCGCGCAGCGCGAGAATGTTCTCGATACCTGCTTCCGCGAAGCTGTCCATGACTGTGAGGACTTCCTCTTTCGAGTTGTTCACGCAGGTGATGTGCGCCATTGCTTCAATCTTGCAGTCGTTCTTGATGTGAGAGGCAATGTCGCGGGTGAACGTGTTCGCGGTGTTGCCGCCCGCGCCGTAAGTTACGCTGATGTAGTCGGGTCTGAGCGCGGCGATCTCGTCAACAGCCGCGGTGATAGTCTCAACGCCGCTGTCTTTTTTCGGCGGGAATACCTCGAATGATAAGACTGTGCGCCCTTTTCCGAACAATTCAGAAATCTTCATTTTTTTATCTCCTTTTCTTTATGGGCTATGAAAATCATAAGATATGTCAGTGATAAAAGAAGCATACCGGTAATAACTCCGCAGCTCCCGATAAATTTGTCGCGCAGTATCAATATCTGTGCAAGCTGTGCTGCAAA
>CAMHBE010000139.1 GCA_946183095.1 uncultured Clostridia bacterium
GGAATCTTCGCACATGACCGTGCTGTTGAGACCGTCGCCGAGATCCTCGTTTTCGGATTCGAGTATCAGTTTATAGGGATAATCCCTGAATCTTTCGGCTATCTGCTGCCACATAGCCTTGTACATTTCCATTGCCTTTTTGCGGGTCTCCATATCCGCGGAGCCGAACATTCCCCACCAGCCGCCGTCCCAGTGCTCGTTCAGCACAACGTACATATCGGCGTTAAGGCCGTAGTTCACTATCTCCTCGACACGGGCGAAAAGCCGCTCGTCTATGGTATAGTCGCCTGTCTCGAAGTTCATACCGTTCGTCCACGCCACGGGCACGCGCAGGGTATCGAATCCCGACGCTTTCATTCCGTCTATCATTTCCTGCGTCGTGTGCGGCATTCCCCACAGGCTCTCGAAGCTTGTGGGATCCTGTCCGTTCACATAGCCGTTATGGTTGTAGGCCTCCATTGTGTTGCCGAGATTTATGCCGTTGCCCATAAGACGGGTGACTTCAAGCGCGGTGAGCTCGTTCTTTTCCTCGGAGTCGGGCTGCGTCTGCGCCGCCGTTGTCTCCGATTCCGCCGATATCCCGGGAGCGGGAGCTTCCGTCTGCGTCGCGGGTGTGGGTTGTCCGCAGGCCGACAAAGCAGTGACCGCTGCTGTCAGAACCGCGATCATAGTTTTTTTGATATCAGTCTTTTTCATAAACGTCATCCTCTCATCGGTCACTGCTTTTCGGCTGCTTTCTTTATGATATCCCTGTAATCGTCAAGGTAGGATTCGATAAGATTGTAGTTCGCTTCACGGAGCTGGTTGTAGGACGAACCGTAATAGATTGGACCGTCATACAGCGACTCCTCACCGCCGGTCAGTATAGCGGAGAAGTCGTCGTTGAAGCCGAGGGAATTGTCAAAGATGAACCCGAACTTATCCGGGTCGGTCATATCGTCGCAGACTCTCATCACTCGCTCGCTGTAAACGGGCTTGAATTTCTGCTTTCTTGCGGTTCCGCATTTCGGACAGGTATCAAGATCGTTCTGACCTTCCTCCTCAAAATTATATTTGCACTCCGGACATTTTGCGTAATAGAGCGGAGACGTATCCATTCTCTTTGCCCTGTCGGCAGCGACTATATCCGGATCGGTGGCATAAAGTCTGCCGCAGAGTATCCAATCCACAGCGCCCTGAATGTTGGAAGCGCCGGTCGGAACAAGGAAACCGTATGTATCGGCGGACATATAATATCTGCCGGCGTTGGGGTCACGCGGGAAGGGAACGACTTCAAAGACTCCGTCAAGTCCGTTCTTGAAGAAGGATTCCTGTGCGCTCTCAAATCCCCATGTCAGACCCATTCCGAGGAACAGCAGCTTGCCGTCGACGAATGCCGTCGCTGGGTCAACAAAGCCGTCGCCTATGTAGCCCAGCTTCTTCATATTTGCGAGCCTGTCCATGGCACGCTGGACTTCGGTGTTCTTCAGATTGTTTATGATGTCTGTGCCGGTCATGTCTATGAGCTTCACGCCTGTGGTGTTGGCGAACATCATCGCGGCCCAAGAACCGCCCGTAAAACCGACATAATCGGGACCTATGTTCACCCACTTCTTCATCATATCCTCAAAGGTGTCCCACGTCCAGTTGTTCTCAAAGTACAGGTCGGCGGGGTTGTCGAGTCCCGCTTCCTCTATCGAGCGGGTATTGTATATTATCGCAAAGTTGGTGGAAACGTCGGAGGGAAAGTAGTAGTGCCTTCCGAGAAAGTTGAAGGACTCGATCACGTCTTTTTCTCCCGACCAGAGCGGCGAATCTATGTTCAGCCAGTCGTCGAGAGGCGTGAACATATTCTTCGCAATGCCGGTGGGGTAAGCCATCCAGTCATATCTTACGATGTCCGGCGAGTCGCCCGATGCTATCAGCACACCGAGCTTGTCAAAGTAGGCGCTGCCGCTCGATGTTATCTCGGTGGTGATAGTTCCGCCGTATCTCTGCGCCAGCAGCTCCGCAAGCTCGGACTGCGATGTTGCAAGATCGTAGTAGCACAGTGCCTTTACTTCTCCCGCCATCTGACCGGGGGTGTAGAGGCTGCCCGTACCTGCTTCATTTGCGGAATCCACTTCACCGATATCCGCCATGCCTTCCCAATCGGTAACGTTGTCCAGTTCATTCAGCGCCGTGGTCGTCACCGTCTCCGAAGCAGGTACCGTGGTCTGCTCGCTGCTGTCGGCGGTGTTTCTTGCGCCGTCTCCGCAGGAAGTCACCGTGACCAGAGCAGCGGCCATAAGCGATGCTGCCGTGATGTGCTTTTTCTTCATGATGCATTTCCTCCCTTTTCGGTTCAGTTGTTGATGCCTGCCGAACGATAAACTCCGATGAACGATATCGCCGGCATTGTTCTTGAATCGTTTATCCTTATGCGAACACAGTCCGTTTCTATGCCGCCGAGCGGGACTATCCGCTTATAGCCGACGGTCGTGCCGCGGAACAGCTCGCGGAAGCAGCCGCCTTTCATAACATCGACAGCGAAGCTCTCGATCCTTTGGCTTTTGAGTATGTTCTCCTTTATAATGAGATATCCGAGCTTTTCCGTTCTCGGCGGCTTTATCTGTATGTCGGCATTGCTCGAATTCGGCATATACCAGCTTTCATAGCTGTCTTTGATAACATTCTCTATGCCGAAGCCCGTCAGCTCGCTCTCGCAAGTCAGTTCCGAATCCGGGACAAGGTTTTCCGCGAACGATTTATGCAGGAACTCACCGAGCTCCGCAAGCCGCTTCACGTCGTTTTCGTGCAGCAGACCGTCTTTCGTAGGTGGGATATTGAGCAGGAATGTCGCGTTGCCGCCGACCGAGCGTATGTAGATGTCCACAAGCTCGCTTAACGGGCGCACCCGGTCATTTTCACTCTCGTGGTAAAACCAGCCGGGACGGATAGATGTGTTGACCTCGGCGGGATACCATATCAGTTCCGACTCGTTTTTCAGGACGGCGCGGCTGCCGAGATCCTCATCTCTGGCATCTACGCGGCGCTGCCGGAACTCCGTACTGTCCTCGTGCTGGCTTTTTTCGGAGATGATCTCACTGTCCCTCGCGCGAAGTGGTACTACGCTCCATTCGGCATTTCGGGTATGACCCGCCTCGTTGCCGCACCAGCGGACATCGGGACCGCAGACCGAAATGCACGCGCCGGGCTGCAGCCTTCGTATGACGGCGTAATATCGCTCCCAGTCGTAGTATTGCTTCTTTCCGTTCGCACCCTCGCCGCAGGCTCCGTCGAACCACACCGAGAACACCTTACCGTAGTTTGTGAGCAGCTCTGTGAGCTGACCGACAAAGAAGTCGTCGTATTCCTTGCCGCGCCCGTAGAGTGGGCAGTTCCTGTCCCACGGCGAAAGATACACGCCGAAGGCTATGCCGCCTTCTTTGCACGCGTCCGAAACCTCGCGGACAATATCTCTTCCGAACGGGCTGTTCATCACGTTATGACCGGTGAACTTCGTGTCCCAAAGACAGAAGCCGTCGTGATGCTTGCAGGTGAGTATCAGCCCCCTCATTCCCGCGGATATCACGGCGTTCACCCACTGCTGCGCGTCGAGCTTCATCGGCGTGAATATCGACGGCGATTCCGTACCGTCCCCCCATTCCCTGTCCGTGAAGGTGTTGACGGTGAAGTGAATGAAAGCGTAGAATTCAAGCTGCTGAAACCGCACCTGTCTTTCCGACGGAACGACGGAAACAAGTCTTTTGTCGAGCTCCATATACATTTCTCCCTTCTTCTGTGATAACGTTTTCATATTTTATTATAAACGATATTGACAAATAAATCAATAGATGATATTATTATCATATAACGATATGAACATTATTTGAATTATTTTTGGAGAAAGATATGTTTTACTGTCACTACCCCATAATCGGCCGCGAAAGCAGATTCCCGATATACCTTATAAGCATCGGCGTGCATGACTGCCAGCCCTACACCCGCCGCGGAACGGAATATGCCTACCCGCAGATATTCTACTGCACCAAAGGCAGCGGAATGCTGTGCATAGACGGCGTCAAGACCGAGATAAAGCCCGGTATGGGGTTCTTTATACCCGCATCATGCCCGCACGAATACTATCCTTTAGGCGATGTCTGGGACAACCACTGGATAGAACCCAGCGGATACGCCTGCGAGCGTATGCTGGCGGAGATCGGGCTTGACAGGCCTCGCGTGTTCGCGCTCGGCAGCAGCGGACGGCTCGAACGCATTTTCGCAGATATGCACGACGCGCTCCGGCATGACGGCATTCGCGGGAATATACGAGCCTCCGGTTTTTTATACGACCTGCTGATCGAGCTTGACCGCGTGATAGATAAAGGCATAAGCTCAGGGCTGACCAATCCCGCCGTCGGAAAATGCATAGAGCTGATAGATGCGGAGTACTGCCGCAGGATCACGCTCGACGAGCTCTGCGCCGTCGCTGGTCTGTCAAGACAGCATTTGTGCCGACTGTTCAGGAACGCCCTCGGCGCGAGACCGGCGGAGTATATCGCCAAGCGCCGTATTCAGGCGGCGAAGGAGCTTCTTTCCGGCACGAGCATGACCACGGAGGAGATCGCCGAGACAGTAGGCTTCGGGTCAAGCAGCTATTTCTGCAAGCTGTTCAAGCGGTATGAGGGTATTTCTCCGAAGCAATTCCGTGACAACAGATAACGATCCCCGATTTGCGGCGGCTTTGTCTGCATATCCGGAGCACGGAACTTTGTATCGGCGCGTCACTTTATGTTTTGCGGTATAACGATATGAATTTTTTAAAAGCTATTGACATATCTTTTTTATGTGTTATAATATATCTCAATGTAAACGTTTACGACAATTGAGCTTTTTTACAGTCCCGGAAAACTTCTGCAACGAAAGGAGAAGATCGAATGGGCACTCCCCTGCGGGCAGAAGAGGTGGATCCGGAGCAATTTCGATAGCTAAAGCTACAGCCGTGTCCTTAGCGAGAACGAATTCATTGTCAGCTCGATACTTGACGAATACAGCGGAAAATATCCGGTTAAATCGCACAAGTTTTTGAGGACTTAGGCGGAAGAAAATGAGATATGTCTGTAAGCAGATGAAATTTCAGGATCGTACAGACAGCATACCTTCATCGATCAAAACGACAACAGCACCGGAAAGCACTAAGCTCTCCGGTGCTGTTGTTATGAAGAAAAGAATAATATCAGTTCGTTCCCGTAAGTGCGACGCCATTAACATAAAGCGTGTAGCCGTTGGAAATGATGCTTGCCGCGTCGCCGTCAAAGCTCGTAACATAGCTGTCGCCGGTGAGCGTCCAAGTGCAGCCGCTTCCGAGAGTTACGGAGACTGTGCCGACCTCGGTGGAGACCGTATCTCCCGCGGCGTTCGTGATATTGCCGCCAATGTATCCGGTGAAAGACGAAGAATCTGTGAGGTTCAGCGTAAGCTCGGAGTTGCTGCCGACAAGGATCGCGCCCTCAAGCGTCTGACCCGAAGTGTTCAGCACAGCGGTATTGTTTCCGCCGTTCCAGCCGTCGTCGCATACAGAAAGGAGAATGTTGTCGCTGTCCTCATTAGTGATCTTCACACCGGAAAGCGTGATTATAGCGCTTGTGTTGGTCACATGGAACACATGACCGCTCTTGCTTGTGAGACTGCCGCCCGTCATCGTGAACGAGGAGGTACCGCTCGCCGCGTCGCCCGACATCGACTGATAGATCATAATGGTGTCGAAGAATTTCGCGTTGCTGTTGCGCTTTGTATTGTTCGCGGTAAGGTCGCAGTTATTGAGCGTTATCGAGTTCAGACCCTCGATGCACACACCCTCGGAAAGATTGGACACAAGCTCCGCGTTCGATACTGTAATATCGGCAGTCGAATAAATAGCGGGAGAGCCGAGACCGTTCGATGTGTAAGTTCCGCCGTCAACGGTGACTGTTCCGCCGCC
>CAMHBE010000140.1 GCA_946183095.1 uncultured Clostridia bacterium
ATGACGGCTTTAGGGCGGTACGAATGGGCGGCAAGAGGTTTTTAGAGGTGCCCTGAAGAAACGGCAGGTACAGTTTCGCCCGCACCTGCCGGAAAAGACGGTTTATTGCTCTTCGACATCTTTCAGTACAGCGGAGCAGCCGTAAGCGGAACCAAAGTTGTCATTCCAGTCGATATGCACGTCTGTCAGCGTTATCTTCACTTTCTTCGTGCAGTTTGCGCCTGCGCCGCCGAACAGTTCAACGAGGTCGGTGCGCCCTGAGTAGTTTTCGTTCAGGTTGCCGAGACGGAAGCTCGGAGCGTCGGAATATACGTTCACAGCGCCGCCGTAGGTGGACTCTCCGTAACCGTTATTTTCATCGAAAGAGCCGATCTCATCGAAGTTCAGTGTGCCGAACTGGAACTCTTCTTCAAGGATGTTCGTCGCCATGGGCATACCGCTGTAGCTGCCGTCGGGAACGAATATCATATCGCCCGAAGAAATGGTGTACATCTCATTGTAATAGTAGCGCAGGATGCCTGTGAGCACGACTTCACCCTCGATATCCACAGACGAACCGCCGATCATGAAGCCTTCCGTAGCGTCGTGGTCGGGACCCTGCTTCTCCTCGCTCCACGGCAGGTTCACACGGGTAGAAGCTTTTGCTATTTTCAGACCGCCTATGGTATCGCCCGCCTTTACCTTCACGAGATCGCCGCAGGCCGCTCTGTCACCGCTGTACTTGAAATTCTCGGTATCGAACAGTTCGGGATTCTTGTCACTGTCGATGAACATTCCCGAGGACACGCGCACGGATGTGTAGGGGAGGGTAATGTCCCAGTCACCTTCAGTTGCATCTTCCCTGTAGAATTTGTTTCCGGACAGGTCGGTGAACAGCAGTGTTCCTTCGGCATCTTCATCGTCTCCGCTGTCTGTGAGCGGTACGTCTATCTCTTTGGTATCCCCGGTGTCTTCGGTCTCTGCCGCTGTGGTGGTCACTTCGATCTCGGCTGATGTCGTCGTGGCCGCTCCGTCAGCCGTCGCGGTGGTCCCGGCAGCCGTCGTGGTGGTCCCGGCGGGCTTGTTGCCGCATCCCGCAAGCGCGAGGACTATCGCAAGTGCCGCTGCTGCTGTAAAGTTTCTTTTCTTCATTTCCTTTACCTCCGTTTTCTTAGTTCTGTTTTTCTGATAGTTATTTTTTACAAAATTACGGGGCAAAATTCACAAATTTTATATTTTTGCGTGAAATACCGGAAAGACCATGTTATAATAATAGGTGTATCTTCATCCCGGAAATGCTGTTTTTTCGGTCTGTACCCGTAATTGAATATCATTATAGCCGAAAAATATCCAAACGTCAACAATTTTTATCAAAAAAACGTCCGCGTTTCCGCAATTTGCACAAATCGTCAAATTTACTGTCGTAAAGCTAAAGTTTTTGAGTTTTATGACGATATAATAAATGTAATCTTGTATCTGTGATTTGACCGCAAAGGAGTTGAAGATATATGGAGATAAATAACGTTGGCATGGGTCCTATCAGCGCATATAAAAAGCTGACAAAGCCCTCTTCGGCAAAAAGACACTCTTCCGTTTACGGAAGCAGAGCCAATACCGATAAGGTGGACTTTAACTTCGGCCGCTCTCTCGCAGCCGCACAGTCCGCAGCAGCAGCGCGTACAGGCGCACCCGCAAGCGAGGAAAGACTCGCGGCGCTGGCGGAAAAGTACGCCGGGGATAACTGCCCCGTTTCCGCAGAAGCAGTCGCACAGGCTATGATAGCCTGACCCGTTTACCCATAAAGGAGGGATCGGAAGTGACGGTCGATACCGCAAGAGAAGTTATCGCTTTCATGGAAAAATACAACAGACATTTTGAAGAGTTGTCGGCATTCGTTTCCGAAAAGCGTGCAAAAGTCATAGGCGATGAGCTCACATGGCTGCTCGATTCGCTTACTACCGAACAAAAATATATCATGGAAGGCAATGACCTCGAAGCAAAGCGCCTTGCCCTGTTCGATAAGCTCGGCATAGGCGGCAGAAAGGCAAAGGAGCTTATTGCGGAATGCCCGGAAGAGCTGCGCAATAAGCTCACCCTCGAATGTACGGCAATGGAAAAGCACGTTGCCTACATAAAGGATACAAATGCCGATATCATCGAGATCATAGAACGCAAGCTCTCCGTACAGGAGAAGATAGCGAACAAGCCTCGTTCCACGACCTCCACTTATACGGGCAAAGGCGTCAAAGTCACAAAGCACAACACCTCGGGCGGTTTCTTCGGCGAAGTCTGATACCGCACGCTGTCCGGTGTGCTTTTTTGCACTCAGGACAAGGAAGGATCGATAATTTATGCGTCCATCATTTTTGGGACTTGAAATGTCCAAACGCACTATCCAGCTTTCACAGAAGGCTCTGGATATCACCGGGAGCAACCTCTCCAACGCTCAGACGGAGGGATATACAAGACAGGTAGTCGATATCGGTTCGCACTACCTCAATAACTACAGCTACTGGCAGTCGTCCACTTCCCGCATGACCCTCGCAGGTCAGGGCGCAAAGGGACTCGGCGTGGATCAGGTGCGTGACCCCTATATCGACAAGAGATACCGCGAGTCAACGCCCCTCGTCTCCGAGTTCAGCACCAAGGCGGATGTCCTCAAGGAAGTCGAGACTGTGCTCGACAATATCACCACCGAGGGTCTTACCAAAAGCATGGATGACCTCAAGAACGCACTATCGCAGTACGCGGAACGCCCCGACAGCGAAGAGCTCGCAAGTATCGTGCGCAACCAGTGCTATAACCTCACGAACCTGCTGCACTCATACAAGGCAGACCTTGAGGATCTCAAAGAGACTAACCTCGAATCCCTCGACGCGTCCATCGAAGATACCAACAATATCATCGACCGCATCGTGAACTACAACAAGTCTATCGTCAAGGAATACATCTCTCTGGCAAACGGCATCCCCAGCGATACATACTCCGTGACCGGCGACTACGGTCCGAACGAGATGCTCGACGAGAGGAACCTGCTCCTCGACGAACTTTCATACAAAGGCGACATAACCGTTTACAACAACAACGACGGCTCCGTGAGAGTCCTCATGAACGGCGTAGAGATCATCAACGGCGAGAAGTACGAACACCTTTACATGAAGGGCAGCACAAAGATAGAAGGCGAGTTCTCGTCCGAACTGCTGCGCAACTACTCCGCCTACAACTCCGCCGTGCTCCGCTGGACTTCCGGCGATGACTGCAAGCCGGCATCCGGCGAGCTCAAAGCGTACACCGATATCCTCAACGGCAACGGCGTTTACGCTTCGGGCTATCAGAACGACTCCTACGGCATACCCTATTATGAGTCGACCATAGATGTTTTCGCTCACACCTTCGCCACTTTCATGAACACCTTCAACGGCGCGTTCGATGAAACAGGCGCGCTCGTGGCTCCCGACAGACTGCTGTTCTGCACAAAGGAGTACAACGAGGGCGAGGCGGAATACAACGAGATAGATATGACCATGGACAATATCCGCATATCCAACCAGTGGATGAGCAACGCCACCATGATAGGCGAGGTCAAAGACGAGGAGACCGGTCTGTGGAAACTCTCCCTCGACGGCGACCATATCAACCAGTATATCGTAAATCTCGGCACAAAGGCGCTGGATTTCGGCGGCAAGGGCGATTACGAGGGCACTGTCTATGACTACCTGCTGTTCATAAACAACCGCATAGGTCAGAACATAGACTATAACGAGAGCAGATACGAGGCGGCTTACGCGACCGCAAACTCGCTGCTCGATACGAGAGACTCCGTTTCGGGAGTTTCCGAGACAGAAGAAGGCATAAATATGCTGACGTATCAGAACTGGTACAATGCAAGCGCAAGACTTATGACGGCGCTCGACGACGCGCTCGACCGTCTTATCAACAATACCGGCAGAGTGGGTCTGTAATTTAAGGAGGGCATTTCTATGAGGATAGCGGGCAGTACCATACGAAGGAACTACCTCAGCAGATACGAAAAGAACTACGGCGACAAGTATGATTCCGAAAAGAAGATATACTCGGGGCGGCAGTTCGACCGCGGCAGCGAAAATCCGATAAATGCCGCAAAGGCGCTGAGAATAAGAAGATCGCAGGCCGAAGTGGAGACATATCAGGCAAATCTCAAGACCGCGGATTCCATATACACCATGGCGGAGACCTCGATGCTGCAGGTGTCGAGCATCATACAGAACGTATATGAAAAGCTCGTCGAAGGCGCTCACGGAACAAGGAACCAGGATGACCTGAATATCCTTGCGACAGAGATCGACAACTACGCCGAAGAAATGGTGCAGTCGATGAATATAGATGTTGCCGACAGAAAGGTCTTCGGCGGTCTCAACAACGATACCGTGGCTTTCAAGATCGAAACGTCGGCGGCAGGCGGCGACAAGTTCGTCACTTATAACGGTGTGGCGGTGAACTCGTCAAACGACCCGCAGAGCTACCCCTACAACGGCACGTCATACCTCGATATCGGCATCGGTATGTCGATCGACGGCAGGGTCGAGCGCATCGACGATCAGACCGCGCTCCCGATAACCTTCAACGGCGCTGAATGCACCGGCTGCGGCATGACGAACCGTACTTCCGCGATAGACCTTACGCATCTGGTCGGCGGTACGTCCTACACGTTCGATATCTACGCAGGCGGTATAAGCAAGACTATCGAGTTCACGGCAGAGCCTACATTCCCGACGGATAAGAATGTCGAACTTATAAACGACAAGCTGAAGGAAGCCTTCAACATGGCTCCGGAACTCCAGGACGACGGCTCGTTCAAGCGTCTCGACAACTATCAGATGTACAGCTACGGCGAGCTTCCGGCAAAAGACGGCAAACTCGATATAAGCGCGCTTCAGCCCGATACATACTACTCGATGAAAGTCACATCCGACAACAAGACACGCGTGGTGAACTTCCTCGGCGGCAGCGATATCAATGAGCGGCTCGCGAATCTGGATTCCGCCCTGAAAGAATCCTTCGGCGAGGAGGCTTACGCGGACGGAAGCGGCACGATACACATCAGCAAAAGAACTACCGCCGTCGCGGAACCGAACATCACCGGATTTACGCCGATAACGAGCTTCGGCACAGTGACCGATGCCGACGGCAACGTAAAGCCGACGATAGATCTGAGCACACTTGTACCCGGTGAGACTTACGCCATAAACGTAAACGTTCCGAGACTCGGAACGGACGGCAAGCCTATGACCGACGAAAACGGGGATCTCGTCTACGACAACGGCAAGATGATCTACTTCACCGCCGGCGCCGACCCGGAAGAGACCAAGAAAAATATCAACAGCTATGTAGAGACGAATGAGATATTCGGCAATTCCGAAGTGCCGTACATAAACGACACAGGCACATTCGCGTATGACGTTGACGGCGCAAATATCATCGTGAGCGAAAACTCGCGCTCGGACGGACATCTCGAAATATCCGATATAAAGGGATACGCAAAGAACATCATGCAGCTCGTGCTCGACGCGGGTTCGTACCTCAGAAAGGGCGACCAGCAGATGGTGGCAAGATACGCCGACCTCATCTACGCCGCACAGAGCAACCTGTCAATGGCTATTACCGACCTCGGTACACACTCTAAATTCATAGAGTTCAACGAGGACAGGATAAACGAGATACAGATAAATCTCAACGATAAGCAGAACGACATCGAGAGCACCGACCTTCCCACGGAGATAACAAAGTGGAAAGTGCTCGAATCGGTATATAACGCATCACTGCAAATGGGCGCGTCGATACTCTCGCAGACCATATTCAACTATATCAGCTGATAAAATTATCGGGAAAGGAGCTGATCGGCAATGGTTGACAGCAATCTTCTTAATATCACGACCGTACCTATCAAGGTCGAGATAAATATCAAGAAGGGTGAAT
>CAMHBE010000141.1 GCA_946183095.1 uncultured Clostridia bacterium
GGCAATGCCATACGATACGCGCGGTGGGAAGGCTCATGGTATGGAAGGTTATCGTCAGACCGTCTTTTATCTCTATGCCCTCGGAATGATCGGAGCGGTAGCTGTCCACCTGAACATTGGGGATATCGCCTGCGGGTACATTTATATAGCTGATCTCTTCAGCTATCCTCGGTATGTTCTCCGGAGGATATTTCTGATCCGATTTTTTGATGTTGATATCCGTGAATGTGCAATGCTCGCCGGAAAGCCCGATATACAGAAACCTCGAACTGTCCGGAAGTGCAACGATGAATTCGCCTGTCCGTTTCTTGCCTGTTATTCGTATCAGTGCATGGTCTTTTATCCTTACAGCTTCTATCAGATAGTCTCCGTTATGCTTTACACGGTCGGAGTCCTCATGTCTCACCTGTGCCTGTATTTTTCGGGCACCTCCGGTGACAGCGCGGAAGTCGTAAAGTATCTCACCGTACTCGAAATAATACAGATCCTTTATCTCTTTCGGTGACGTGTGAACTTTTCCGTCCAGAGAATCGAACAGTATCAGTGAAGGCATCGGATAGATGCCGGTAGCTTCTTCATCGGAGCAGACCGACAGTCTTATGTATGTCATGTACTGCGTTATGTTGATACCTTCGGAGACTGTGCTTCTGTAGCCGCCTACGGTCAGATCCCTGAATCCTTCCGCATCCTGCGTTTTGTCTCTCTCCTTCATGGTGTATTCGGTGTCGAGGTCGATAAGATGCAGCATATACCCCGCGAATACGGGGTCGAACTGTGTTTCCGAACCTTTTACTATCTCCTCGCGGACTTTCTGCTGTGGTATCGGGTCACGGTAGCTTCTCTTTGATGTCATAGCATCGTAGGCATCCGCTACCGAGATGATCCTCGCTATCTCCGGTATCTCTTCGCCTTTGAGCCCTTCCGGATAGCCCCTGCCGTCATAGCGCTCATGGTGATAGTGCGCACCGACGCTCAGATACGGGAACCCGGTTATGCTTGAAAGTATCTGCACACCCTTTGTGGGATGCTGCTTGATGATGCTGTACTCTTCATCGGTGAGCTTGCCGTCCTTGTTTATAATGCTTCCGGGAACGCCTATCTTTCCGACATCATGCAGCAATGCCGCGTAATATACATCTTCGCATTCTTTCTCGCTCTTCCCGGCAAGTTCCGCTATCTTCCTTGAGTATTCGGCAACTCTTGCTGAATGTCCGTGAGTATAGGTGTCTTTTGCATCTATCGCGTTGACGAGCGCTGTTGCTGTCTGATCGAACAGTCGCCTTTGTTCTTCTTCTCTCTGTCTGAACCTTGCGGTCTTATTACGCAGATACAGCCTTACTATCCCCCAGATGATAAGAATACCTATCATCCCGCAGATAACGTAGAACCACCATTGCTCGTAAAATGCTCTTTCCTTTATTACACGCACCGACAGTCTCTTGTCTCCGCGTCCCATTGCATCCTTTACGCTTATTGTGAAGCGGTATTCGCCTCCGCGGAGATTGGTGTAGATGACAGGTACGAGCTCACTGCGGTTTACGGTGACGCTCTCGTTGTCGAAGCCTTCGAGCTGGTAGCTTACCTGCGGATCCATGAGTGAGTAGTTGAATACATAGCTCGGTATGGTAAGTCTGCGGATCCTGCCCGGAATGGTGTAGTTACCGCTGCTGTCGGGATATACGCGTTCACCGTCCGCTTCGAGATATGGTATCGCGGCTTTGATGTTATTCACGTCCTCAAACGGCTTCTCGATATTTACCTTTGCTACGCCTGTGGTACCCGCGATATAGAGGTCGCCGTCAGGTGTCAGCGAACTGTATGAATTTGCCGTAGCGATGCAGGGAAGACCGTTCGCAACGCTGTAATGAACGGGCGAGAGCTCACCGTTCGCAAGAAGATCGGCTGTGGGCAGTACATATATGCCGTTGCTGCTCAGTATCCACATATCTCCCTGCGAGTTTTCGTACATATCGAAGTTGTTGGGGTAGGGGAAGTTTGCGATCTTCACTACTTTATGGTCGGCTGTCATATAGGCAATGGAGCTGCTGGTCACAAGCCACAGTACATTGTTCTTTGTATCGCGTTTCACACGCATGACGATATCCGAGGGTAAGCCGTCCTCGACATTTATATTACGTACACCGCTGTCATCTATGATATAAAGACCGCCGCCGTTGCTTCCGAGAATGATCTCTCCGTTCAGTCCTTCCTCGACCGTAAGGCTCTCGGTGTTTTCGATACCGTCATCCTTACCGTATGACGCGGTTATCTTTCCGTCCTGTATAACATTCACACCGCCGGTCAGTGCCACGAGGATCCTGCCGTCATCACACTCGCAGACTGTGCGCAGGCTCATCGTAAGCAGACCTTCATCTTCGGAGAACGCTGTCACTTCATTGTTGTCGAGGCACAGCAGACCGTATTTGCGCCATGTTGATATCCATATCCTGCCCTTGCTGTCTTTTATTAAGGAACGTATGCGGCAGCCTTCCAGCAGCTTTATGAGGTCATTCTCCCCGAGATCGGTACCCGATAATGTTTCGGCTTTCGTCAGCGGGAAACTTGTTACGGGTCCGTTATCACCGATCACGATAAGTCCCGTATCCGTTGCGGCGAAAAGCATACCGCCGCTGTAACAGGTCGAGTTCACCACAGATTCCGGCAGATCGCAGCGTCCGAATATATCTGCGAACTGATTGGGTACTATCTTCATCACGCCCTGTCTTGTGGACGTGAACCACAGATTACCGAGATAGTCCGTCATCACATGACCGACGTTGTTGTCCATGGGAAGTTCTTCAAGCAGTCGGAACTTGCCGTTTTCGAGAACACCTATACCGTTTGTCGCGCAAATCCACACTTTTCCGTCGATATATTCGAGGGACTTGATATATTTGAGCGGCTCTATGTCGATATTTTCAATGACTTCATAGCCGCTGCTGATATCAATGTAGTAAAGATTGAGATCGGCGGCTTCCTGGTAAAGCCTGCCCGGCTCTGTCAGAGAGGGGAGTATCGCGCCGGCCCCGTTGAAAGGATTGTCTGCTGCGCCGATAAACGAAGCAAGTTTGCCGTCACGGATCATCATCACGTCGCCGAGGTCGGTGGTGCCGTATAATGTGCCGTCACTTCCGGTGCGCAGATCACGCATATTGGCTTCGGCGATCTTCTCATCGTCAAGGTGTGTGAGTTCAAGGTCATTGTTTATCGTCATGATGCCGCTTGTTGTAGCGACATAGATCGTGCCGTCCGTACCCTCCGTGATGGCGCGTATATGTGATGATGACATACCGTCGAGTTTTCCCCATATACGGAGATCCCCTTTCTCCATAAGGGCAACGCCGTTATCGTTGGTGCCTATCCACAGTCTGTCCTTGCTGTCGGTGTAAAGGCACTTTACACTGGTAAGACCGCCGGAAGGATCCATTCGCTCGAAGGTGTTGCCGTCGTAGCGAATAAGACCCGCGTAGCTTCCTATCCAGATGAATCCGTCGGAAGTCTCCGTGATCGCGTTAGCCTCGGATGTGGGCAGACCGTTCGTATTGTCGTACAGAACAGCGGAAAATCCCTCACTCATCCCCGTGGGATCCACACTGAGGGGGAGGTTTGGGATGCCCGATGAGTTCAGCGGGAACTCGTCGGCTCCTGCTGAAACGGCAAAAGCGTTCAGTATCATCACAAATGTGAACAGCAAACCTGCGATACGTTTTCCGGTATGTTTATATCCCATATTAGCACCTTACTCACATAAAAGTTGTTACTGGTTTATCTTGAAACGAGCGACCTGATCCTGGAGCATCCTTGACTGACCGGAAAGTTCTTCGCAGGAAGCTGCGGTCTCTTCGGCGGTCGCGGAGTTTGTCTGGATGACCTGCGAGATCTGCTCTATTCCGGAGGTGATCTGATTTATGGACTCGTTCTGTTCTGCGCTTGCGGAAGCTATCTTGTTGATAAGTTCCGCAGTCTGCGCGGACATTTCCTTGACTTCCTTCATGGATTCTGCGGTGGCAAGTGCTATCCTGCTGCCGTTCTCCACAGCTTCGATAGCCGCATGGATGAGCGTTGCCGTGCTCTTTGCGGCTTCATCGGACTTGCCGGAGAGGTTTCGTACTTCGTCTGCGACTACCGCAAAGCCCTTGCCGGCGTCGCCTGCACGCGCAGCTTCGACAGCCGCGTTGAGGGCGAGGATATTTGTCTGGAAAGCGATATCTTCGATAGTCTTTATTATCTTTTCGATCTCCTGCGATGTAGAGCTTATGTCGTTCATCGCGTTTACCATGTTCTTTATCTCCGCATCCTGTATATTGACCTTATCCTGCGTCTGCTGCGAGAGTCTTCCCGCTTCGGAAGCGTTCTGCGCGGTGCCTGCGATCTGTGTGGAAACTTCCGCGATAGTAGCGGATATCTGCTGGATAGCGGATGCCTGTCTTGTTGTACCGTCTGCGAGGGACTGCGAACCTTCCGCCATCTGGTCGGAACCGCTGAGGACCTGAGTGCTGCCGTTGCTTATCTCCGACATGATGCTGCTGAGCTCGTCAAGTATCAGGCGCATGGAATCTTCGATCTTTCTGAAATCTCCGTGGTATTCCACCGCCGGAGGAACAGTGAGGTCGCCCTTCGATACTGCGGTAAGCACATGAGAGATATCGTCAGTGTACATACGCATGGCGTCAATGCACTTGTCAAATTCCGAGCAGAGCTTTCCGATCTCGTCGTCTGAATTGTAGCCGAGACGCGCGTTCAGATCGCCGTTTGCTATCTGTGCCGCGGTTTCGGCGAGCCTTGACAGCGGCTTTAAATGACGGCTCATCACGAAGAATACGATGCCTGTACCGCCGACAAAGAATACCACGAACATTATGAGGAATATTATGCCGAGGTCGGCAAGTGTGCCTTCGATATCCGATTTGGGAAGTATGTAGCCCACAGTCCAGCCCACGCTGTCGAGTTTTTTCAGCGCGAAATACTTTTCCTGACCGTCATAGTCTTTGTAGACCCCCATGCTCACGTCATTTCCGAGAGATGATAAGGCTTTTGCGTAATCTCCGGCTGCATTGTTCACGGTGGTGAGCTTTCCGTCACCGGTGGGGAGGTAATCGGGGTTGGAATGTACGAGGAAAGTGCCGTCAGCATCTATAAGGATGGGGTAGCCGTGTTCGGTGAGTTTCATCCTGTTGACTAAACCTGTGAGGATATCGAGCTTGAAGTCGCAGCCGAATACTCCAACGAAAGCGCCGTTTGACTTTATCGGAGCGGCTGTGGTGAAGATTATGCCGCCGGTGGATGCATCAACGAAGGGAGAGGTGCATATCGCCTTGTTCTGCGACTTTGCGGCTGTGTACCATGAGCGTATCGTGGGGTCGAAATCTGATGAAAGCACAGCGCCGGAACCCAGAAAGATAGTCTTGTCCTCATAGGATGTATATGCGTCAAGAAGCGAACTGTTGAGGGGCAGCACCGTTGCTGTGAATGCGGGGTCGCCGGAGTGGTCGGGTCTGAGTGCATACAGAGTTCCCGAAGCGTTTGCCTGATCGGATGCAAAAACACACTGTTCGCTGAGCCAGCCGTTCATTTTTTCGGCATTTGCGAGCAAAGCCTGTTCGGTCTCGACTGTGAGCGTGTCTTTTACTTTGTTGAATGACACGAGATAGCCGATGATCGATACACAAAGCAGTGTCAATGATGTAACTGCGCTGACTGTCAGCAGCACTGCTTTTTTAATACCTGTTTTCCTTTTCATTTTGTCCTCCTGACACATATATTGTTACTGTTTTTCCGGAATCCATCCCGTTCCGTTATTAAATGAACATGGGGTGAAGCGTTGAAGATACGCCCGGACTGACACTATATTATAACATATATTTGATTATTAGTCAATAACTGTCGGAAATTAGAAATTCGGCATTTTTTTAAAATTTATCATATCTG
>CAMHBE010000142.1 GCA_946183095.1 uncultured Clostridia bacterium
CCGTTTTGCGGAAGCTGGCAAAGCGGTATTTTTATGTCTTGCAAAAAAGGCGATAATGTGATATAATAAAGACACTGTCAGAGAAAAAGCGAAAGGAAACCGCAATGAAAACATATACACTGAAAGCAGCCGGACTGACCCGCGAACTTTCGCTCTGTCCGGTAAAGGAGCATCTTGACATAGCTGCGTTCGTGCGAAACGAGGTGATGCAGAATGTCTTTTAACGTACAGAACCGCGGGCGCAACGCGTTCATGCTGGACGGACAGTTCGCCGAAAAAGGCTATGACTGGTGGTGGCATTCCTTCACCGGCGTGAGCGACCTTACCGGCATGGAAAAGCAGTTCTTTATAGAATATTTTACCTGCAACCCCGAACTTGGCGGGGACAGACCTGTTTTCGGGCAATTGCCGGAAAACAAACAGCTGCATCGTTATCCGTCCTATCTCATGGTCAAGGCGGGCTGCTGGGGCGAGGGAAAGTGCCAGCTCCACAGGTTTTTCGGCTGGGATGATGTTGAAATGCACAAAAGCGCGCCGTACAGCATCAAAGCGGACGACTGCCGCGCATCCGACGAGCGCCTGACGGGCAGCATCAGCATATCCGAAGCGGAGAGTGAGGCGCATCCCGAATATATGTGCGACAGCGGCACAATGGAGTGGGATGTCAGGCTCAACAAGGTGACGGCATTCAACGTCGGCTATGGTGCAAGCGCCCCTTTCCGCGCGATCAAAGCATTTGATATGTACTGGCACGCCGACGGCATGAAAACCCTCTATGACGGCTATGTTATCATAAATGGCGAACGTTTCACGGTAACTCCCGAACGCTCGTTCGGTTACGCCGACAAGAACTGGGGATGCGATTTCACAAGCCCGTGGGTGTGGCTCTCATCGAACAGTCTGCGCAGCATGATAACGGGTAAGCGGCTGCACGACAGCGTATTCGACATAGGCGGCGGATGCCCCGTAGTGTTCGGCATACCCCTCGAGCGCAAGCTGCTCGGCGCATTCTGGTATGAGGGAACTCCCTATGAGTTCAACTTCTCGAAATTCTGGACGGGAACGCAGACAAGGTTCCGCTCAAAGGAGACCGCCACCGAGGTATATTGGTATGTCCGTCAGGAGAATTTTGGCAATGTCATGGTAACAAAAGTTAAATGCAAAAAATCGGATATGCTCCTTGTGAACTATGAAGCACCCGACGGCTCGAAACGCCACAACCGCCTGTGGAACGGCGGCAACGGCATAGGCGAGATCCTTCTATACAAAAAGACATCTCTCGGCAATAAGCTGATAGACCGCATCCGCGCAGACCGGATAGGCTGCGAGTACGGAGAATACTGCTCCTGACCAAAGCAGGGCGCGTCGGAGACTGCGGGCATTGCTCGTATCCGCTCAGGGGCTGACGTCGGAGATTGCGGGCACCGCCCGCACCCGCTCAGGGGCTGACGTCGGTCTGTCGGTCAGCCCCTCTGTCACCTGCGGTGACACCTCCCCGCTAATCGGGGAGATTACCTGAGAACCCGGCGGCAGCCTGACGCTGCACCGATATAATAAGAAAACAGACCTTGTGCGCAGGGTCTGTTCTTTTATGTGAAAGTCCGGAATAGACTTTATAAGAGGTGAGCAGCATGATGACATACATAATGACAGGTCTTATCGTGACAGCTGTGATATTTGCAGCAATAAACGGCAGCATGGCAGACCTGTCAACGGCATTTCTCGAAGAATGCGGCGGTGCTGTACAGCTTGCGATATCCCTTACCGGCGTGATAGCGCTGTGGAGCGGTCTTATGCGGGTAGCACAGGCATCGGGGCTTACGGGAAAGCTTGCCGCGCTGGTGCAGCCGCTGCTGTCGCGTCTTTTCGGAGGTTTGCAGAAAGGCGGGAAGGCACTGCAATACATCACCCTCAACATCATAGCGAACCTTCTCGGTCTCGGGAACGCCTCCACCCCGTTCGGCATAGCGGCAATGCGGGAGACAGAGCGTGAGGAACACAGCGCAGCTCCGGAATATGCGTCGCACAACATGATAGTTTTCGCTGTCATGAACACTGCGAGTTTGCAGCTCGTTCCGACTACGGCAGCGGCACTGCGGCTTGCGCACGGTTCGGCTGACCCTATGGAGATCCTTCCCTGTGTGTGGATAACTTCCGTATGTGCGCTGACCGCCGCGCTTGTCTCGGCATTCATCTTCCGCGCATTCACGAAACGGAGACTGCAATGAACTTTTCGGACTTCATCATCCCTGTCATTTTCGCGTTCGTTCTGATCTACGGAATCTGTACAAAGACCGACGTGTTCGGGGAATTTACCGAAGGCGTGAAAGACGGACTTCGCACGGTCTATGATATTTTCCCGTCGCTCTTCTGCCTTGTTGTGACTGTCGCGGTATTCCGCGCATCGGGTGCGACCGCCGCCATAACGGAGTTCATACGTCCGGCGCTGGAGACAGTCGGATTTCCCGCGGAATGCGCGGAACTTGTGATAATGCGCCCGTTATCTGGGAGCGGCGCGACCGCCATATACGAGCGCATACTGACGGAACACGGACCCGACACATTCGCGGGTCGTGTGGCATCCGTCATACTTGGCAGCAGCGAGACGACATTCTACACATTGTCGGTATATTTCGCGGCGGTGAAAGCGAAAAAAACGCGGTATGCACTTGCAGCCGCGCTTATCGGAGATATCACCTGTGCTGTCGTCAGTTCCCTGAGTGTAAAGCTGATACTTAATCCTTGATGTTTTCCAATATAAAGTCCGGGAATCTTGCACCGTCACATAAAACTCTCACGTCCCCGCACCTGCACTTTTCCGCAAGTCCGCTGTCAGGCACGAGCGCAGTGTCCGCGATATCCAGCATCGGCAGGTCAATGGTGCTGTCACCCGCCGCGATGATGCGACCGCACCCGTGAGTTTCCGCGAAACGCTTCACCGCCGTTCCCTTATCCGCGCCGGGCGGGAGCCAGTATATCTTGCGCCCCGAGAGAGCTATATCGAGCGTTGTTTCCCCTGCGAACTCCGCGAACTTCTCCGACGCGGTATCGCTGTCACGGAATGCGGCGAACAGGAATTTCCCGTCAACGATGCGTATTGACGTAACGCCCTGTGTTTCGCGGTATTTTTCAAGCAGCTGTTCGGCTTCGGGCAGGTGCTTTTTAATAATGCCGTCGAAATGTTCTTCCCACTCGTCGGACAGTTCCCCGTCACGCAGCAGCGCCGTACCGTTGCATATCAGCGCGTACCGCGGTATGACGGGCAGCTTTATCCGTTCATACTGCTCCTTTGAGCGGGTAGTTACCGGCAGAAAGATGATATCGTCATCGTGCATTATTTTTTGCATCAGTACGGGCGCTGCGGGAGTAATAAAACTCTGCTCCTTACCGTTCAGCACTTCTGCGCAGATATCCCCGTCACGCCGTTCACGTCCCGGGACGAGCAGGGTATTGTCGAGGTCGCAGGCAAACAATGTTCTCATTTTCGCTGTGTCTCCGTATTCATGAATATAACGCTTTCGGTTCCTTTGTCGTACAAAGGAACCGGGTCAGGAGTTTGAGGATAGGGCAGCGCCCTGTCCTCATGTGTCTCGCCCTCAAGGCGAGACACGGATCTCAAGCGGCAGCGGCTTATCTCAGCAGTCTGCCATTTTCTTGATGATACCGCTGGCGAGGTAATTTCGCAGCGGGTACTCCTGCACCGGCACGCCTTTTTCTTCCGCAAGGCGGTACAGATGTCCGAGGAACTTCTCATCATGCAGGCTGCGGACAAGCACAGTTTCCGGCTTTCTTCGCAGCAGTACACGGGTAGCTTCGCCGATGCTCGGCTTGACAAGATTTATGTCATCTATCCCGAAATGCTTTGCGATCGCTTTGGCTTCCGCAAGTCCCGAACCGTCCGGCTCACCGCTCACTGTGCGCACTTTGTCCGGCTCCGGGAATTTCCCGCACACGCTGTCGATAAAGTGATAAGTAAGGTCGCTGTCCGCAAGTTCTCCGTAGTACACCGCGCCGTGGAAGTCTTTATCACCGATGATATCCGACCGCAGGAACGTCCTGCTTATCAGCCCGGACACCGTGGAGTTGAGACACGAGCTTGCGATCAGCAGATCATGTCGTGTCCCGCATATCCGCGCTGTTCCGGCAGGATCGGAGAGTACGGCGAGCGAAGGGTCGATTCCGGGGTAGTCGCGCATGGCTTCTTCGAGCTGTCGGGTGATAGCGCCTTTTCCCGTCCAGCCGTCAACGAACTGTATCTTGTCGGGGGAGTGCCTTGCGATGATGCAGTCAACGGCGTTCCTGTCGATACCGCGCCCTCGGATGATCGATACCGAGTAGTGCGGAACATCGTAACCGAACGCATATTTTATGTACCTCTTTATGAGTATGCCCACAGGCGTTCCGGCTCTTGCAAGCGACACCAGCACGGCATCCTTTCCCTTTTCCTCCACGATACGGCAGGCGCACGCCGCAGCAGCCTCCGCCGTAACATCGGAATAGTTCTCCACCGCGCTGTAGTATGTGCGCATATACTTTTCCGTCGGCACATACTCTATCGGCAGCATCTCGCAGTAGTGGGTACCGCTCTGTATGCGCTTTTCGCGCTCCTCCGTGCTGAGCGGCTGCACCAGACCGGTTATGTCTTTGAGCAGCAGCGTAACGTCATCCGCTTTATATGAGCTTCTCACAGCCGTCCCCCCTTACTCCGTAAACGTCGCCGAGAATGCGTATCTTCTCCGCCCAGCGGCGGTGGCATTTCACCTCGTTCATGCGGGTGCCGTCGGAACTTTTCCCGACGCCGGACATCTCCGCGCTCCAGTTGATTATCCGCACAGCGTCGTCGTAGTCCGATTTTGACGGCTGCAATGCCTTGCAGATAACGGGGAGCTGCGACGGGTGAACGGCGGTCTTGCCGATGAACCCGTTTAGCATATCGAGCCGAAGCTCCCTCTCCAGCCCCTCCTGCCAGTTTTCGCCGGGCTGCCCGAAATATTCCCACACCGGTCCCGACACCACATAGTCGAAGGAGAAGGCGTTTATGATATCGGTAAGTATATCCCGCACCACGCCGATATCGTATATAGTCTGCGATACCGCGCGCCGCACTCCGTACAGGCTGCAAAGGTCATTGCCGCCGACACGGATATTGAGGATATATCGTTTTGCTGCATCCGTTATGCGCTTTATCTCTGACAGCTCCGTGATCCGGATGCTCCTGTCCGCGACGCGGCTGCTCTCCAGTATCGGCATTGCATAGATGGTACCGCCGTATCCCGCGTTGATGCCGCTCATTACTTCTATGTAGCTGTCGGCGTTGGTGCGGTCGAACTTCGGGAGGATATACCCGCACATGATATCTTCGAGGCTGCCGAGCATCTTATGCACATGGGCGAGGTGTTCGGGCGAGCGCACTCTTACGAACAGCAGCGGCAGTTTTGCGTCTGTTTTTTCGCGGTGTGCGTACAGTTTGCCGAGAGTGTCCGTGAGCGTTTTTTCGGCGTGTTCGACTGCCGTGCCGAGTATAGCGTCTTCAAGGCACAGCGCGAGTGAGCGCAGACAGGGGAACTCGCCGTGTATCACCCTGTCGGCGGCGCGTTCGTTTATCGCGGGAGTGTAGAGCAGTCCGCCGATGCTGTAGGGAAGTTCGCGGGTGTTTGTGCATTTGTCGGTCATGTTTCTGTAACTCCTTCGATGATGCACGGGCGTTCGATGTGCGAGACCGTACACTCTTTTCTGTTCACGGTGCAGACCGCTGCAAGCCCGAGCAGTTTATCAAGCGCCAGCCGGGGAATGTTCACGCCGGACGCAAGAACGCTCATCTGCACGCCGCCCGACATACGCGGGTTTATCTCCAGCAGGTAGGGTATATC
>CAMHBE010000143.1 GCA_946183095.1 uncultured Clostridia bacterium
GGTAAGGAACCGATAGCGGTTATTGATGAGAAATGGCTTGATCGTTATTAGTGAGTATAAAGGGCACCTCTAAAAACCTCTTGCCGCCCATGAGCCGATATGTACAAAAAATATTTATAACCCTCTTGACAAATGAAAAACACCGTGGTATAATACAACTGTATTAAGTGAAATAATACAGTTAACACTGTTATGCAAAGGGGGATTTACTTTGTTTGGCATACGGATAGAAGGAAAGGCGCCTATATACGAGCAGCTGTACGAGAAGATCTCGGGGCTGATAACGAGCGGTGTTCTTGCAGCAGGGGAACGGCTTCCGACGGTACGCGAGACAGCCCGCTCACTCGGGATAAATCCGAATACCGTTCAGAGAGCGTACAATCGTCTCGAACAGGAAGGATTTATCTGCTCGATACCGGCAAAGGGAAGCTATGTTTCGGACAACAAGGCGGCTTCCGACGCAAAACTGAAAAAAGCGTCCGATGAACTGAAACAGAGTATGATAAGCGCAAAAAACGCGGGGCTCCCAAAAGAGTCCGCGAAAAAGATCATAGATGAAGTATGGGATTAACGGGAGGAAACGAAAATGATAGAAATTAAAGACTGTGTAATGAGATTTGATGACGTAAACGCGGTTGACCTTGTGTCCGTCGATATCCCCGAGGGGAGCTGCTACGGGCTTCTCGGCTCCAACGGCGCGGGTAAATCCACGCTCCTGCGTATGCTCGCGGGAGTTTACCGCCCCGTGTCAGGCAGAGTTATGATAGACGGCGAGGATGTTTACGACAACGTTAAGAAAAAGGAGCGCGTGTTCTACATAAGCGACGAAACATCGCAGTTCTCGGATATGACGCTCAGAGATATGAAACGCTACTACGCGGCATTCTATAAGTCGTTCGACAACGAGCTGTTCGGAAAGCTCGTTGATACCGTCGGACTTCCGCCCGACAAGAAACTGCACGAGTTTTCAAAGGGCATGAGAAGACAGGCGGTAGTTATCTGCGGTATCGCGTGCAGACCGAAGTATCTTCTGCTCGACGAGGCTCTCGACGGACTTGACCCGACAATGAGGATGATCGTCAAGAAGATGATGATAGACGCGATGCTCGAACGCGAAATGACAATAGTATTCTCGTCGCATAACCTCAACGAGATCGACGAATTCTGCGACAGAGTGGGGCTGCTGCATAACGGCAGGCTTATCTTCGACCGCGAACTTGACAATGTCAAGGGCGACGTTATCAAGGTACAGGCTTCTTTCGAAAAGGAGATCACTTCCGACGACCTGCCCGGGCTTGAAGTTCTTCATATCGACAGAACGGGCAGCATCACATACATTATCGCGAAGGGCGGAAGCGAGAAGATACGCGCCGAGGTCGAAAAACTCTCGCCGAAGGTGTACGACGAGATACGGCTCACGCTCGAAGAGATATTCGTGTACGAAATGGAGGGAAAAGGTTATGACAGCTCTGCTCTCGACAGGTAAAGACTTTCGCACTTATATTTTCTATCGTCTCGCCGAAATGAAGAGCCGAATTATCGCGCTGTGCCTTATGTCGCTTTTCTCGTTCCCGCTCGTTTCCGTCGGGCTGGATCTGATAATGTACGCGGATCTCGAAAAGAAGAAGGGCGCGGTACCTCCCGAGACTTACGCCGACCTCGATGCGCGGACGACGCTCATCAATGCGATAGGCATGATACTTATTATAGCGGCGTGTGTGCTGCTGTTCGTGCTGTTCCTGCAGGGGCTTTTCACGGCGAAAGAAAGTATGCGCCGCTTATGGAACAGAAAATACACCGACATGGATATGTCACTTCCGGTAAGCTTTAACACCCGCTTCTTCGGGGACATTATCTCCGGCTTCGGGATATATATTCTCCCGCAGTTTATCGCCGCGGGTATCGCGCTGCTTCTGCTCATTCCTGCCGACAGTATGCTCGCCGCGATACGGCAATATATAACAGCAAATTCATCCGACGCCGGAAGCGGGCTTGCGTTCTTCCGCAGCATTATCGGGTATCTTCTCTGCGCGAACGCTATGCAGTATTTTTTCTCGCTGATGATTATTTCGTTCTGCGGAAGAAAGCTTACCGCCAACATCGTTCCGTTCATTTTCGGGCTCGGCATCCCCTGCGCGATCTTCTTCCTTTCCGTCATCGCGGGTGTCGGCTGCTACGGTGTTGACATGGGCGAGCTGGTGTTCGGCCCACTTTGGGACTGCACCCCCGTGGGCATGATACTCTCAGCGTTCACGTCCTATCAGTCGCGGTACGGCGAGCTGTTTCACGACCTCTTCCGGCTGCGAGCAATACTTTATTCGCTCGCTTTCGGCGCGGCGGCATACTTCATGATAAAGTACCGCCGCGAGGAAAGAGCGGGCTCGGCATTTGTCTATAAGCCCGGACGCTATGCAACGGAGTTTGTGATAATGCTCTCATCCGCTTCGGTGATCTATTTCGCCGCATTCAGCCATGCAGCTTCGGAAGTCGGACTTTACGGTGTCGCGGGGCTTGTTTACAATATTATGAATGTACCTGCGCCGATACTTATTACGACATGGCTGATGATCAGCATCATCGCCTTTGTCATCATTGAGCTTGTGAGCCGCGAAAAGCTCTCAAAACCGAAGAAGCTCGGTCTTGCGGCAGTTCGTTTTGCGGCTTCGGCGGGGCTCTCGTTCCTGATATGCTTCGGGGTCATGAACAGCAACGGCTTCGGCGCGGCTTTGTATGTCCCCGATGTGTCGGAGATAAACAGTATAAGTCTTATGAGCTACTCGCAGGATATGGTGTATATCAACCATTACGCTGAGCTTGAAGATGAGGAAGCGAAAAAGCTGATAACCGACCTTCACCGCCGTGTTATCGCCGAAAGACCCGACGACTACAGCAATGAAGAATTGAGATACGACGATTCCGACTTTCATATCCTCAATATTTCCTACGTCCTGAAGAACGGAGGTCATGTATCACGGAATTATACTCTCCCGTCCGGATATACGCCCGACTGCATGAGACTGTGGTTTGAGTGCGGCGCGTTCGCGGAGAGCTACAGGAGCAGAATGCCGGCGGAAGCGGATATCGAGCGGCTTTCTGTCAAGGTCAATTGCTATGACGCGGTCAGATGCGGCTCGGCGGTGAAGGATACCGACATCGGCACGAAGGAGTTTTTATCCGCGCTGAAACGGGATACTGCGAAAACGACATATGAGGACATTTTCAGACACGACGGCGCGGACTTCATCTATGTGCTGCTTATGTCGGAAAGCGGCTCCGCGGCACAGTACCAATTCGCGGTCTGGGACACCTTCGAGGTGACACGCGCGCTGCTGAAGGAGCATAACTGCGACATTATCGGAGAGGATCTCGACCATGCCGTGAAATACTATATGTTCAGGGCGAAAAGCAGAGGCAATTACCAGTCCGGCATAAGCCGCCCCGCCGAGACGAGACAATACCGCGAGCTTGACAGAGCCACGGCGAAGGAGCTTCTTTCAAAGTCGGGAGTAATGGCGGCGTATTCGGAAAGCCGCGATATATACATCATAATGCCCAGCTACAAGTACATCAACGAAGGTGACACATTTTACGATCAGAGCTTCGGCAGATATCTGTTCTATGTGACCGAGCCGAACCTCGATGAAGCCGCGGAAATCTACGCGAACGCTCCCGCCGCTTCAGACGAGGAAATAACAAAGTATCTCGGCGAGTATGTTCTGGAATGAGAGGGGTGGAAGAATGAAATATTTTCTGTACAAGCTCAGAACACTTAAAGTCCATATTGTGCTGATGTGCTTATTCGCGGCGGCTTCTTACCCGCTCTTTTCAGCAGCTTACAAAGACTATGTCGGGACATATTCGGAATACGACAAGCTGATACAGGCGGGCTATAATTACAGCTCTCCCGAGGTATGCAGGCTGAACGAACTTATTGCGGACAAGATGAATACCGCCATTTTTATCGGTATCATCGGCGCTGTGGCTCTGATAGCCATGTTCACGACGGGAATACCGATACTTGCGAAATGCTTCGGATATCTCAGCAAAAAGGCTCTTGCGGATATGGAAATGTCCGCACCGGTAACAGGGAGAACGCGCTTTTTTGGCAGCTTCTTCGCGGGGCTTACGATCTATCTTGTTCCGCATATCATCGCGGCGGCTGCCGGTTTGCTGACAGTAGGTCCGGATACCGGAGTCAGGATAGTTGACAATCTGAACGAGTCATACCGTCGAATGATGATCTACGGGCTTATGATGTGCGTGCTGTTCTACTGCTCGACCGCGCTGGTGATCGCGGTATGCGGAAGGATGAGAACAGCGGTTATTCTTACGGTGTTTATGAATTTCGCCGTTCCCGCTGTCACGATCTGCGCGGTGCTGATCTCGTTCCACTACGGCTACGGTCTCAATACGGGACTTGCTGACGAAATGATCGAAAGAGTCGGCTGGTTCTCGCCGCTCGGTCTGCTGATAAAATACTTCGCACAGGGTGTTTTCGGGACAAAGGCGAGCGGTATTATCACAATACCGCAATTGCTGCTGTTCATGCTTTACTGCTCGGCTTTTGTGGCCGCGGCATACTTCCTCGTGAAGCACCGACGCTCCGAGCGCACAGGAAAGGCGTATGTATTTAAAAACGCGCGTCATGTTATATCGGCGACCGCTGTCCTCGCGGTGACACTTATCATCTTCACCGCAGTGATCTCAAGTCTTGACGATATGGCATGGTCGGGTGTCGCGGCGGGAACAGTCGCGGGTATCATAGCGGTTGATGCCGTGCTATGGCTCATAACATCGTTCGGTTTTTTCTGCGCGTGTGAATTTGCGGAAAGCAGGGGAGAAAAGAACAGAAAGAAACGGCTTGCGCTGTTCGCACCGTTCATTTTGGTAAGCGCCGCAGTGACATTTGCGCTCACATTCACTCAGGGCTTCGGTGCGGCTTACTATGTGCCCGATCCTGACAATATTGACAGTGCTCGTCTGACTGTCGATGTGGGCGATATGTATTTCAGCGCGAGCTATTTCGATAAAGAGATATACGGTAAGAGTTTTGATGAGGGAATATACGGCAGTCAGATACTTGACGACCAGCCAGACCCGGGAGAGTTAACGAAACTGCACAGGGATATGATCGTATGCGGAAAAGGCGATACCGGCGAAGTCACTGTATCATACACGCTGAAAAACGGCGTAGCGGTATCGAGAAAATACACAGTCTCGGAGGAGTACCTGAAACGTGCCTTTGACTTTACGGGATTTCCAGACCTTAATCCGTGGGAGCTTGAGGGAATAGGTAAAAGCGATCTTGTAAAGATTACTGCGCCCGACCGTTACAACGGCGAACAGCCTGTCAGCGCCGAGATACCGTCGGGAGAGCTCCTCGAAGCAATAAAAGCCGACTGCGGTAATATCGACTTTTATCAAGCGATGTCTTATAATGCGCACAGGGCAGGCGATAACGGGTATTTCTGGGTCTGGGTAAACTATGGAGAAAACTACGGCAACGGCTTCACGATAAACATAAACAAGCTGTTCACGCGCACCACAGACCTTCTCGAACGGTACGGAATACCGCGTGATGAACTGTTCCGGCAGAAATAAAATATTAAGTGACCTTCACCCGTAAGAGTGTAGTTTGTCCCGAATCTTGTGTAAATCTCCCAACAGGGCATGGATATTACTAATTTGATCTAAAATATAGGTCAGCCAGAATAACCGCCGATTCATCCGTATCTTCTTTGCCTTTCCATGCACATATAAATCTTATTACGGAATCATACAGCTCATATCCGGATGCAATATATTTTTTGACTTCTTCGTTGCACTTCGCAGAAAACTGAAGTACAGGCATCAATT
>CAMHBE010000144.1 GCA_946183095.1 uncultured Clostridia bacterium
GCTATTACATCGGAAATGTAAGTACATACCGGCTGACAGATCTGCCGGGATTTGACCCCGCAAAGGCATCCAACTGGGTAGGCGCAACATTTGACGGTAAAGATACCATAACGATAACAGACACTACTGTGACGTATGATTATTTCTGCGGCAACGAACATACCGCGAATTTCACGCTTATCGCCGAGGATCCGGAGGACTCTGTGCTTGAAGTCGGAGCCGGGAAGAAATATGCTACCATTGCAGAAGCCGTGGCTAAGATAAATTCCGACGTCAAGGAAGGCACAGCGTATGAAAGATACACGATAAAGATGCCGGACCGTCATACCGAACCTAAGGCGGTAACTCTGCCCGACGTCGAAATATCTATCAGGGCAGATACCAAGAGCCTGCTTATTATCCCGTCGATAACCGCAAAGAACGACTTTGAGCTTGAGTGTCTCACAGTTGTCAACGCAAAGACAAAACCCTCGGCTATCACTGTAAAGGGAGACTTTACTGCAAGCTACTGCAATTTAGGCACGATCAAAGCCGGCGGATATGTAAAAATCACAGACTCCACTATAGACGGAGCGGTATCACTTTCTTCAAAGAATGACAGTGCAGTATTCAAAAACTGCTTGATAAACGGAAAGCTGACATCTACTTGTCCGCTCCTGATCGAAGACTGCAAGGAAATAGGGGACATAGCCACTAAGGGTGCTCTTGATCTCAATGGCAGCGACATTGTCTGCGGCAATATAACGATCACCGCAACAGATCTGCAGTCGAACATTCAGGGTTTAGAATCCTGCGGAAAGATAACCTGCTCAAACGATCTTGAAATATGGGACTGCAAAAAGATAGTTTCGGTCACAGCAAAAAAAGCGCTCATTATGGGTAATGTCAACAGTATCGGCGCAATAACAGCCAGCGCAAAGGAAGGCACCGTTGTATTGGATAATATAAAATCAGATGCAAAGGTGACCGCTGCCAGCAATATCGAGATCAACAACTCCGAGATACGCGGTGCTGTTACCGTAAAGGGCTGTGCGATAGTAACAGACAGCAAAACAGGAGCTCTGAACATACAGTCTAAAACAGGTACGGCATATCTTACCGAATCTGAAGTAGGCGGTGCTTTCGCAGCGGCTAATGATGCCGTTATCGTTGACAGCACTGTATATGGCAAGATGACCGTGAAAGGAAATCTGAATTTCAGCGGCGAGATCCAGGTATTCGGAGATGTTTCAGCATCAATGTTACTTGCAGCTACCGATCCGACACGTCTCAGCTGCACTTCACTCTCCGTAACTAAAACGGGCGTGTCTTCAAGCGGATCGCCTTTTACTGTAAGACTGATAAAAATAACTGATAAGAAAGCATTCACTTATGAAGCTGTCAAAATGACACCCGGTGACAAAAAGACAAATACCGTTGCAAAGAAGTTCAAGGGAACCCTGCCAGACGAATACATTATCATCTCGCCCGAGAATTCCACGACCGGCAAGGTCGTTGTTGACAAGGGCAAGCTCGTACTGGTATAAAATTTTCAGCACATCAGTCAATTGCCCCCGCCGAAGGCGGGGGCAAAAGCTAACGGCAGCGGCGTATACATATCTTGTCTGAAGCATGAAAGGAAAAAGAGATACATGGGAAAAAGGATAGGGATACTTGACGAAGTACGCGGCATAGACTATATCGCAATGATATTGTACCACTTGTACTACGACATAGTTTTCGTTTACGGGCATGATATGCCGGACTGGCTCGATGTCGGCATGAGGTGGCTCCAGCCTGTCATTGCGGGCGTATTCATCTTCATTGCGGGGATCTCGTGCAACTTCTCCTCGAACAACTTCAAGCGCGGTTCGCTGTACTTCTTCATCGGTATGCTGCTAACGTTTGTCACATCTGTTGCAATGCCGTCGGAGCTGATACTTTTCGGCGTACTGCATTTTCTCGGCATAGCGTGTCTCATTTACGGCTTTGTGGGGCAGTTCACAGAGAGCATACCGTGGGTGATCGGGGTGGTGATATTCGGGCTGCTGTATGTTGCGGCGCTGAACATCCCGCAAGGCTACATCGGCTTTGAAGGTCTGTTCAAGGCGGAACTTCCGGACTTCCTTTACGGTCA
The DNA here is from genome assembly GCA_946183095.1 of uncultured Clostridia bacterium. Classification (GTDB taxonomy): domain Bacteria; phylum Bacillota; class Clostridia; order Oscillospirales; family Ruminococcaceae; genus Ruminiclostridium_E. The sequence continues at coordinate 2,117 of CAMHBE010000144.1, forward strand.
TTATCATCTTTTCCCGCTTGGTTTTCCGTCCTACGACTTTGTGAGTGCGGACTACTTCCCGCTGATCCCGAACCTCTTTCTTTTCTTTGCGGGTGCATCATTCGGGCAGTATTTCGCATCGGGCGTTTCAAAAGGAATGTCCATGACGCGGTTCAGCGGGCTTGCGTTTCTCGGGCGGCACGGACTTTGGATATATCTGCTGCACCAGCCGGTCATCATAGCAATACTTGAACTGATCTTCAAACTCACAGGACAACGAACAATGTTTTTGTAAAAAAATCAAGGCAATACACGTTTACGGCGGTATTGCCTTTTCTGTTTATCAAACACATCAAAACCTGCGAGTTTTGTGTTCCGGACGCAGTTGGTCATGTGGGAAGCATACTCACCGACTTGCTGAACTGCCTGTATTGGAGCGCGCCGCATATTGCTTTCCTGCAAGCCTGAACCACATTATTGCGGCGTGTAATGTTCCCACGCCAAGCGTGGCGCCCGCCGCGCAGGCGAAAAGATCTCAAGCGGCAGCGCCCTCTCGCCCTCTCGCCCTCTCGCCCTCTCGCCCTCTCAAGCGGCAGCGACCCTCTCACTTCTCAACGAGTCCGCTCAGGTCGGAGAGCTGCTGTTCTGTCGGGGTGGATGTTCCGTAGCGCACACCCTCGTACACCTCGGCTATCTCACACATTGCGCTGCCGAAATATGCTGAGCCGCGTTCTGCCTGCACAGAGACTGTGTCGGAGGGGGCGAGTCGAAGGTCTGCTCCTTTGAGCCTGCACAGCAGGACGCGATAGCCGAGACGATACTTTCTTCGCGTGTCAGTCTCTTTGCGGAATGCTCTTCTTACCGCATAAATGCTGTCTGCTCCGTCACCCTTGCTGCGGGAGTGGGCGTGTTCCTCATACACGTCCGTAAACTCCGGCCGGCGGGATTCCTCGGGTCTGCCGCTGAACAGGGCGCCGAGACGTGAGAAAAACGACTTTATCGCGGCGAAGATCTGACGGCGGAATATCACTATAAGCGTGACTATCACCGCCGCCCCCAATACCTCTAACAGATACCCCCACGGCGAGGATGTTATCATCCCGTTTCCTATCTCGCCTTCCTCAGACTGCTCCAATGGCATCGTTTCGGCGTGGAAAAGACTTGCGAGATACAGCATCACCTTGACTGCCGCAAGCACTATCTGCGACAGCACCCATGCTATCTGTTCGCGGAAAATGCACAGCACAAGTCCCGTTACCGTCATGCCCAGCACCATTGCCGCGTTGTACGCCGACAGACCTTTCGGCAGTGTCGAACGTGTCTCCTTGCGCATATTCGCACGGTCGAAGATGCCGCTCTGGTTGGTGAGCAGCGCCGCCGCCGTAAATTCCCCCGCAAATGCCCCTATCACTATATCCGCAGCCGCGCGGACGTAGCTCTCGTCGGACGATACCTTCACCGCAATGAAACAGCCCAATGTCAGCACAATGTAGAACCCGAACGCCGAAAGCGGGAACATATCCGCGAAGTTCTTGTAACCGAAACGTTCCCCGATAAAGAAAAAGAACACACAGGAACTGCCGAGCGCGAATACCGTGAACGCATCCCCGCCTAACGGCAGATAAAGAAATCCCAGACCGAACATAAGATTTCCCGCTATACGCATCGGGATCTTCAGCCGCTTGTGCTTTTTCGATATCACGGAACTCGCATAGCCTGCCGCAAACGGTATGCACCCCACACCGAAACAGCATAGCATCCGCAGCGCGCTGATGCCCCTGAACGCGTTGATGTCGCACACGAAAAGAAACGGGAATACGACCATTGCAAAAGCGGCGGTCGAAAGTATTTTCAGAAGCGTGCTCTTCACGTTCAGCCCTCCTTTCGGCGTTATCCCTCATTCATGTAATAGAACCTGCTCACTCTGCCGACCCTTATCACCCGCCGGTCATCTATGCTGTCGTCGTTGCACCAGAAAATGACATTCTTTCCGCGTCTGCGCATTATCTCCGCAAACTCGCGTATATCCCCGTCAATATATGACGTTATGATAAAAATATCCGTCCTGTCGCGGAAATACAGCCCCGATAGCTCCATTTGCTCTATGAAGTCACGAAAATCTATGCTGCACTCGTTCTCGATATCCGACAGCTCACGCAGCAGTTTCATGTAGTCTTCGGGGGAACTCCCGCCTTTGCAATGCACACCGCCCGAGCCGTTCGTGTAGAAGTCGGTGTCCGCGCCGTGCTCCGCCAGCATCCCGAAGATGAACGCCGCCGCCTTGATGTATGTCTCGGTATCTCCCACAACGATCGGGCGCGGGTCGCCTATGGGCGTTTTCTGCATATTTATCATGACCGCGGCACGGTTCACTGTGGTGTAGTCGTTGTTGAACACCATGAGCTGTCCCGTTCGCGCTGTGCTGTTCCAGTGTATGCGATCCATCGGCTCCCTGCCGGTGTACTCCCTCGCTCCCGATATCAGAAACGGGTCGTCGCATATAAACCGCCGCGCCGTGAGCTCACCGTACAGCTCCTCCTGCGACAGTTCACCCTCGTGCAGTTCCGACGGTGACGGAAGTATGCGCACATACTCGTTTATCTGCAATGCCCTCGACACCGATACCAGCCCCAGCAGGTCGGTGGCAACGAGCGATACGCTTTCGAGCTTAAAATACCCGCGTTTGAGTGCAGTTACCTGCCTTGTGCGTGTGCATTTCTGATGCGGGCGCAGCGAAAACACACTGGGTACGAACCGTGTGTCGGAACCCCTCGCGGCTGTGCTGCCCGCAAACTCCAGCCACCTGCTCGTGCTCAGTTCGGTCTTTACCCACGGCACAGGCAGACGCTTGTCATTCACTATCTCTTCGACTATCTCGAAGGTGTCGCCTTCCATAGCCTCGCTTGTGCTGAAACGCACAGTGTAGGTGAGCTGACGCAGAACGAGCCGTCTGAACAGTATCTGTTCCGCAAGTATCACCGCCGCGGCTATCAGGAGTATAGCAATTATCTCCATACTAACCGCCGAATTCCTCTGTCGGTACCGGCACATCGCCGAGTATCTGCGTTACGATCTCCTCCGCGGTGCTGCCCGAACGGCTTATGGCGTATTCCTTACATATAAGGCGGTGGGGGATAACGAACGGGGCAACAGCCTTGATGTGGTCGGGGGTGACGAACGCGCTGCCGCTCAGCGCCGCATAAGCCTGCGACATCTTCTTCATCGCGATAAGTCCGCGCGGGCTTAGTCCGAGTTTCACCTTCTCATTTTTTCGTGTAGCTTCTCCGACAGCGCAGATGTAGTCCGCACAGGCTTCTCCCAGCCGCACGTTCAGTGCTTCCGAAGAAGCCGCGGCAAGTTCTTCCCGCGTCAGTACGGGTTTCAGCGCATCTATAGGGTGAGATTCGCCCACCGCCGCCAGCATTTCAAGTTCGCTCTTCCGTGAACTGTACCCGAGATGCAGACGCACAAGAAATCTGTCGAGCTGCGCTTCCGGCAGCGGGTATGTTCCCGCAGTTTCAACGGGGTTCTGTGTTGCAATAACGAAGAACGGCGGCTCCAGCCTGTACGTTTCGCCGTCAACAGTCGTCTGTTTCTCTTCCATACATTCGAGAAGCGCAGACTGCGTTCGGGGAGTTGCACGGTTTATCTCGTCTGCAAGCAGTATGTTCGTGAATACCGCGCCCTTGCGGAATACGAACTCCTGCGTTTTCATGTTGAAGAAGTTGATGCCCGTAATATCCGACGGCAGCAGATC
>CAMHBE010000145.1 GCA_946183095.1 uncultured Clostridia bacterium
CTCGGAATGTACGAGAACTACCCGTTCTGGTTCACTTTCCTCACCGGGCTCGGATACAGCGTTCTTCTCTCGCCGAAATCCTCCCGCGATATATACGATATGGGTATCGAGACGATGCCCTCCGAGTCGGTATGCTACCCGGCAAAGCTCTCCCACGGGCACATAGAGTGGCTGCTGAAAAACGGCGCGGAGTTCATCTTCTACCCGTCTCTGACCTATGAAATGGACAACGGCGGAAAGGGCGACAACCACTATAACTGCCCCGTCGTCGCCACATACAGCGAGGTAATAAAGAACTCGGTGCCCGCGCTGCGTGAACATGACGTGAAGTTTATGAACCCGTTCCTGCCTATATATGACAAGAAGGCGATGACACGCCGCATAGTCGAGGAGTTCCTGCCCCTCGGCATAGACGGTGAGGAGCTGGGCGCGGCGCTTGCGAAAGCCTACGCGGAAGATGCACGCTTCAAGGCTGATGTCCGCAAAGAGGGCGAACGCATACTGAAACTGCTCGAAGACGAGGGCAAGAAGGGCATAGTGCTTGCGGGAAGACCCTACCATGTCGATCCGGAAGTGAACCACGGCATACCCGAAATGATAAACGGGTACGGCTACGCGGTGCTGACGGAAGACAGTGTGGCGCATCTCGGAGAGCTGCCCCGCCCGATACGCGTGGTCGATCAGTGGATGTACCACAACAGGCTCTACAACGCGGCGGCGTTCGTTTCGACCCGCACCGACCTCGAACTTGTGCAGCTCAACAGTTTCGGCTGCGGACTTGACGCGGTAACTACCGACGAGGTGCAGGAGATATTGCAGGGCAGCGGACGTATGTACACGCTCCTGAAAATAGATGAAGTCAACAACCTCGGTGCTGCCCGCATAAGGCTGCGCTCGCTGATATCCGTCATGGAGGAGCGCGAACGCACGGGGTACGTTTCCGACAAGAAATATACGGGGTATCAGCGCCAGCCTGTGTTCACAAAAGAAATGAAGGAGCGCTATACGATACTCGCACCGCAGATGGCACCGTATCACTTCGACCTGCTCGAAGCGGCATTCAGACATTCGGGCTACGATTTCGTGGTATTGAAGGACTACTCGAAGAAGGTAGTCGATACCGGTCTGAAATATGTCAACAACGACGCGTGCTATCCGTCGATACTGACGGTGGGGCAGCTGATGAACGCGCTCGAAAGCGGAAAGTACGACCTTGACAAGACCGCACTGCTGATAACCCAGACAGGCGGCGCGTGCAGAGCGACGAACTACATCAGCATGATAAAGAAGGCTCTCGCGGACGGAGGGTATGCCGACACGCCGCTGCTGTCCCTCAACTTCAACGGCTTCGAGAAGCAGCCCGGTTTCAAGATAACTCCGGCGCTGGCGATACGCGGTTTCATGAGCGTTGTTTACGGCGACGCGATATGCCGCTGCCTGTACAGGGTGCGTCCATACGAGATAGAGAAGGGGAGCGCGGATAAGCTCTACGAAAAGTGGAACGAATATCTGCGCGACGACATAAAGCATCTGAGCTTCAAACGCTACAAGCAGAACCTGAAACGCATGGTGAAGGAGTTCAACGAGCTGCCGGTGCTGGATGTAGAAAAACCCCGTGTCGGCGTAGTCGGCGAGATACTTGTAAAGTACAGCCCCGCCGCGAACAACGATGTGGTGAGGTTCCTCGAATCCGAGGGCGCGGAGGCGGTAGTTCCCGACCTTATGGGATTTATCTACTTCTTCTGCGACCATGCCAACTCCCGCAAGGAGTTCCTCACGGTGTCGGGTGCAAGATACTTCTTCAGCAACAAGGCGATAAAGCTGCTCGAAAGGCTCGAAAAGCCGTTCATCGACGCGATAAAGGGCACAAAGTTCGGCAGCTTCACGCCGATAAAGGAGATGCGCGACCTCGTAAAGGGCATCGTCTCCACAGGCAACATCGCCGGTGAGGGGTGGTTCCTCTCGGCGGAGATGCTCGAACTCCTCGAAAGCGGCGTGAACAATATCATCTGTATGCAGCCTTTCGCCTGCCTGCCCAACCACGTCACCGGCAAGGGCGTTATCGGCGAACTGCGCCGCCGCAATCCCGAGTCCAACATCATCGCGGTGGACTACGACCCCGGAGCATCCGAAGTAAATCAGATAAACCGCATCAAGCTCATGCTCACCGCGGCGCTCAAAAAGATTCGCAGCCGCGATAAGCTCCCCGTCCCCGCAGCAGAGGTTAAGGATGCCTACTCGTCCCTGCTCGGCGACAAGGCAGTGTGAACCATCTGAGCCGCTGCTGCCTGAGACCGTGACTCGCCTTGAGGGCGAGCCGCATGAGGATAGGGCGCTTTGGTGCTTGCCTTTAAGCGCCGCGTCCATGCGGCGTTTGGGCAAGCCTTCAATGCTTCCTGCATTGCCCTATCCTCAAACTCCTGACCCGGTTCCTTTGGGCGCCAAAGGAACCGAAAGCGCTGTGTTAAAGAAAGGATAACATTATGGCTGAATTCAAATTTTCCGATGCCGGAAAGTCCGGCGAAAACAAAAGATCGGGCGGTATCAAGACCGGCACGGTGGTGCTCATCATCGTCATCATCGTCCTGCTCGCGATCGTTATTTTCAACTGCTTCAGCATCGTGGATGAAGGTTACATCGGCGTGAAATACCAGTTCGGAAAGATAGTCTCCGATGACCTCTCCGCCGGTCTCAACTTCCGCATCCCCTTCGTTGAGGAGATAAAAATGGTGGACGTGAGAGATCAGATATACTCCGTGAATACAAACGCCTACACCAGCGATACCCAGACCGTTAACGACCTCAACCTCAAACTCAATTACCGCTACGCCAATGCCTCTCTGTCAAGCATCATCCGCGATATCGGCATAGACAACGTTGAGGGCAAGCTCCTCGTGCCGAATGTTGCAAAAATAGCAAAGGACGCTATCGGTAAGGTCAAGGCGGAAGATCTCGTCCAGACCCGCTCCGAAGTGCAGAACACCATACAGAACAAGCTGACCGAGGTGCTCCAGCCTTACGGTATAATCGTCACCGCGTTCGCTATCGAGAACCTCGACTTCGACCCCGCTTTTGAAGCATCCATACAGGAAAAGGTCATTGCCGCGCAGGATGCCCTCAAAATGGAGAACAAGACCCGTGAAAAGGAAGAGGAAGCAAAACAGATAGTTATCGCCGCACAGGCGGACGCGGACAGTCAGGTCGCTCTCGCGGAAGCCGAAGCTAAGTCTATCGCGCTTATCGAGGAACAGCTCTCCAAGAGCCCCAACTACATCGACTACTTCACGATACAGAAGTGGAACGGTATCCTCCCGCAGGTGCTCGGTGACGGTGTGAACCCGTTCGTTGCCATAAACGGCGCTTCGGGAAGCACGACGACTTCTTCAAAGACTCCCACAACAACACCCGCTGCTGCGGAATGATGAGGGTGCTGTAAAAGCATGAACGTTTTACCCCTGCACACCGTACTCCCGGTGTGCGGAGGTTATATTGTTATGTAATAACACAAAGGGCTCCGCAAAAGGACCCCTCGGAAGAAAAGGAAATTTATGGATTACACTCAACTCAAAAAGGCAGCGCTCGAACGCTTTTTTTCCCGCTCCAACGATATGCAGAAGAAGGCGATATTCCACACGGAAGGCGCTGTACTGATAATAGCGGGTGCGGGAAGCGGCAAGACTACAGTCCTTTGCAACCGCATCGCAAATATGCTGCTGTTCGGCGATGCATATACCAGCACCTACGAGCCTTCGCTCACACCCGATGATGCGCAGTTCCTCGAAGAATACGCGTCCGGGAGATACGACAGCACTCCGGAGACCGCCGCGCGTCTGTCACAGGTCATAGGGCACTACAGGGCAACTCCGTGGAAGATACTTGCGGTAACGTTCACCAACAAGGCAGCCGCGGAGCTGAAGGACCGGCTTTCCCGCATGAACGCTCCCGACGCGGGAGAAGTGTGGGCAGCGACGTTCCATTCCACCTGTGTGCGCATACTTCGCCGCAGCATCGAGACTATCGGTTACGGGAAGAATTTTGTCATCTACGACACCGACGACAGCAAGCGCGTGATAAAATCGGTGCTCGAAGCGCTCAACCTCTCCGACAAGACTTTCAACCCCAAAGTTGTGATGAATGCCATTTCCCGCGCGAAAGACAAGCTCATAACGCCGGAGGCTTTCCCCGTTACGAACAATGCGGGCGCAAAGGATTTCCAGCTCGGGGTGATAAGAGACATATATATAGAATACCAGAAGCGCCTTAAAGCCGCGAACGCTCTGGATTTCGACGATATCATCATGAAAACGGTGCAGACGCTGCGCGCCGACCCCGAGGTGCTGCAATACTGGCAGAACCGCTTCGATTACATAATGGTGGACGAGTATCAGGACACCAACATGGCACAGTACGAGCTGGTGAAACTGCTCGCCGGCGGAAAGGGCAACCTTTGCGTGGTGGGCGATGAAGACCAGTCGATCTACCGTTTCCGCGGCGCGACTATAGAGAATATACTCTCGTTCGAGAACGAGTTCAACAGTATGGTGATAAAGCTCGAGCAGAACTACCGCTCCACCTCAAATATCCTCGAAGCGGCAAATGCCGTTATACGCAACAACACACAGCACAAGGACAAGACACTGTGGTCGGATCTCGGCGCGGGCGACAAGATACAGGTGGTGAGGTTCACCGACGAACAGAGCGAAGCATTCTTTGTCGGCAGCAAGATCCTTGACCTGAAACAAGAGGGCGGCAGGCTCGCGGACAATGCCGTGCTTTACCGGAACAACGCCCTTTCGAGAAGCATAGAACTGTCTCTCTCGAAAATGGGTATACCTTACACGATCGTCGGCGGCACGAAGTTCTACGAGCGCAAGGAGATACGCGACGCGGTCGCATACCTGAGCGTTATCTGCAACCCCTTCGACACGGTGCGTCTCGGCAGGGTGATAAACGAGCCGAAACGCGGTATCGGCGATACGACATGGGGCGAGATAGAGCGTATCTCGCTTACCCTCGGCATAAGCCCGATAGAGGTAATGGAGCGCTGTGACGAGTTCGTTTCCATTTCAAAAAAGGCAAAGACGTTAAAGCCCGTGGCACAGATGTTCCGGGAACTCATCGATACTGCCGAGGAACGTGACATAACCGACATCCTCGACGATGTGATGCAGCAGTCCGGCTACAGCGATATGCTGATGTCACAGGGCGATGAGGGCATTGGCAGACTGGAGAATATCAAGGAGCTTAAATCCGCGATGATAACATTCTGTCAGGAAAACGAGGATCACACCCTGTTCGACTGGCTCGAACAGGTCGCGCTGATATCCGACCTCGACAGCTACGACAACTCCGAGGACAGAGTGACGCTTATGACGATGCACTCCGCAAAGGGTCTCGAATTTGAGAACGTGTTCGTTGTCGCAGCCGAAGAGAACATCTTCCCCGGCTACCGTTCACTCGCGGATATGTACGAGCTGGAGGAAGACCGGAGACTGTGCTATGTCGCGATAACCCGTGCAAAGCGCAGGCTCTTCATCACCACAGCCGAGTCAAGACTGCTGTACGGTCAGACTCAGCACAACAAAATGTCAAGATTTATACAGGAGATACCGGATAGATATATGGAACTGAATGATAAAACCAAGCACACCTCTTCACTGTCCGAGAGAACTTACGGCGGCAGAAAGCAATCGACTTATTTGCAGGACAGAGGGACTGCGGCACCGAAGCCCGCCGCCGCGCCCACAAACGAGCATTTCGAGGCAGGAGACCGCGTGATGCACAGGAAGTTCGGCGAGGGCACCGTGATCTCCACAGCGCCCATGGGCAACGATACGCTGCTTGA